>NZ_JARHXC010000290.1:0-322 GCF_029222405.1 Microbacterium sp. Kw_RZR3
TAAGGGGTGGGTCTCCTTACGAAAGGAAACACACTGTTGGCTATCGACAAGGCGGCGCGTGAAGAGCGGCGTAAGGCCCAGGCTGAGGGTGCTCAGCGTCTGATCGAGTCCGGGATGCTGGATGACTTGTTCGCGAAGATCGACGCCGGCGAGGTTCAGCTCGATGGCGACGGCGGCTTCATTCAGCAGCTGATCAAGACCGGTCTCGAGCGGGGGCTGCAGGCGGAGCTGACCGAGCACGTCGGTTATGAGAAGGGCGACCCCGAAGCGGCGCTGCATCCGAACTCCCGGAATGGGTCGTTTCCGAAGACGGTGGGGACCA
>NZ_JARHXC010000291.1:0-4012 GCF_029222405.1 Microbacterium sp. Kw_RZR3
TACTACAACCGCAAGATCGCGCAGGGCAAACGCCACAACCAAGCCCTCATCGCCCTCGCACGCCGACGCTCCGACGTCCTCTACGCCATGCTCCGCGACGGCACCCTCTACCAACCCCGGCTACCCATCACAGCTTGACAAACGTCATAGGAGCACCCCCCCCCGGCGCGCACGAGAGCCCGCTTACCTATCCGCGTGCGCGTGCGAAACTCCTGAGAGATCGGGGCCGTGCACCGCGCGGCCGTCGAGAACAACGCGGTGAGCCCAGAAAGTCAGGAGTTCTGCACGCGCCCGGGCCGTGGCCGCGTGCGCGCCGACCGCTCAGATCGAGTAGCTCAGAGCTACCGGCCAGGCGGCGGGCACGGCGGTGGTCCCCAGCGCGCGGAGCGCGCGGTCCACGTCGCCGTCGTCGTTGAAGACGTGGAACGCGACGCGCGCTCGGCCCGCGCGTCCCGACGCCGTGATGCCGCGCGCAGACAGCCGCCGGAGGGCTTCGCCGTCGGCATCCGGCCACGTGACGATCGCCGAGGGGCGTGCAGGCTGGGGGAGTCGGAGTCCTTCGCGGAATCGCGCCGCCAACCCCGTCGTGTGGGCGTAGACCTCCGTGATGTCGGCGTCGGCGAATATCTCGATCGCGGGAGCGGCCCCGACGAAGGCCTGCCAGGCGGGCGAGACGTCGAACCGGCGCGCGTCCGGCGCGAGGGTGCCGCCGGTTCCGTAGCACGACGCCCACGGATCGTCTCCCGAGTACCAGCCCGCCTGCACAGGCCGGAGCGACCGTGCAAAGTCGGGCCGCACGGTGAGGAAGCCCACGCCACGCGGGCAGCAGAGCCACTTGTACGCGTGACAGACTGTCGCGTCGAAGAGGGTGGCGTCGACCGGATGCCAGCCCGCGGCCTGCGTGAGATCGCACAGCGTGCGCGCCCCGACGCGGGCGGCCGCAGCGACGATCCCGGCGGCATCCGCGACTTCTCCCGTCGCCGACTGCACGAGGGAGAACGCCACCAGGGCGGTCTCGGCTCGCACGGCGTCGGCGAGATCGTCGAGCGGCACCGTGCGCAGACGAATACCTCGGCCCGCGTGCGCGAAGGGGGCGACGAGCGAGGCGAAGTCGCCCTCGGGGCACAGGACCTCGGCTCCATCAGGAAGAGAAGTGGCGATGAGCGACACCATCACAGACGTCTGCGCGGCGATCGCGACATCGCCGACCGGGGAGCGTACGAGACGCGCGTACGCGGCGCGCGCATCCTCGACCGCGCGCGATGCGGCGGCGACATCGGGGCGACCGGATGCCGCGGCGTCGAGGTCCGCGCGCACGGCGCGCACGGTGGCGCGCGACGGGAGACCGACGGTGCAGGCGGCGAGATAGTCGCGGCCGCCGGCGAAGCGGGAGGCGAGGCTGCTCATGGATCCAGGTTCCCGCGAGGCGCGACATTGCACTAGAGCAGGTATTGCATGAGAAACATGCATTCTGCTTATGTGTACTGATGACCGACCAGGACGACGACCTCGACGCGCACTCGCTCCGCGTGGTGAAGGCCATCGCCGATACGGGCTCGATCACCGCGGCCGCCCATGCGCTGGGCTACAGCCAGCCGGCGGTGAGCCAACAACTGCGACGGCTCGAGCGGCGCGCGGGCACGCCCATCGTCGAGCGCGTCGGGCGCGGTGTGCGCCTGACGGAGGCCGGCCGCGTCCTCGCGCGGCACGCGGCGGTGGTCACGACGGCCCTCGAGGCCGCTGCCGGTGACCTCGCCGAGCTGCGTGGTCTGCGGGCCGGTCGCGTGCGCATCGCCGCGTTCCCATCCGCGTCGTCGACCGTCGTTCCCCGCGTCATCGCCGCCGTCACGGCTCGCCGTCCCGGGGTTTCGATCAGTTTCGTCGAAGCCGAGCCGCCCGAAGCGATCGTCGCTGTGCGCGAAGATCGTGCCGACATCGCCCTCACCTACAGCTATCCGGGGGATCGTCGAGAGCTCGACCTCGCCGCCAACGGCCTCTCGGTGCGCGCGGTCGGCGGAGACGACACGGTGCTCGTCCTGCCCGTCGACCACCCGGCTGCCGCCGGCCCCATCGACCTCTCGCGTCTCTCGGGCGAGCGGTGGATCGCGGGGTGCCCCCAGTGTCGCGGGCACCTGCTCGAAGCCTGTGCGCGAGCGGGCTTCGTCCCCGACATCGCCTTCGAGACCGACAACTACATCGCGGTCGAGAACCTCGTCGCACAGGGGGTCGGTGTGGCGATCCTGCCGCGCATGGCCGTGGCATCCTTCCCTCTGCTCGCAGGAATCGCCGCTCCCCGGCTACCGGATGCCGAGGCCCGCACGCTGCACGTGGTGACCGCTCGCGGTGCGGAACGCGTGCCGGCGGTCGGGGTGGCGCTCGACGTCATCGCCGAGGTGCTCGCCGACTACCCTCTGCCCTCGGGGCGTCAGGCGCGCCGCCGGTAGGATCGAGGGGATGTCTGCCTCTCCCGATCCCCGCACCACGACCGCCACCGGCGCCGACGTTCGCGTCCGCTTCTGCCCGTCTCCGACGGGGCTGCCGCACGTCGGTCTCATCCGCACCGTCCTGTTCAACTGGGCCTACGCTCGGCACAACGGCGGAAAGCTCGTCTTCCGCATCGAAGACACCGACGCCGCGCGCGACAGTGAAGAGAGCTACCAGCAGCTTCTCGACGCGCTCCGGTGGATGAACATCGACTGGGACGAGGGCGTCGAGGTCGGCGGTCCTCACGCCCCCTACCGGCAGTCCCAGCGTCACGAGATCTACCGCGAGGTGCTCGACAAGCTCGTCGCGGCCGGCGCCGTATACGAGAGCTACTCGACCGCTGAAGAGATCGACGCGCGCAACGAAGCCAACGGCCGCGCGAAGCAGCTCGGGTACGACAACTTCGACCGCGACCTCACCGAGGAGCAGAAGGCCGCGTTCCGCGCCGAGGGGCGTCAGCCCGCGTGGCGTCTGCGCGTGCCCGACCACGACCTCACCTACGTCGACCTCATCCGCGGCGAGGTGACGTTCCCGGCGGGCTCGTTCCCCGACTTCGTGCTCGTGCGCGCGGGGGGGGTGCCGCTCTATCCGTTCGTGAACCCGGTCGACGACGCCCTCATGGGCATCACCCACGTCATCCGCGGTGAAGACCTCATGCCCTCGACCGCGCGGCAGCTCGCGCTGTACTCGGCGCTGGTGGATGCCGGCGTCACGACGTTCATTCCGCGCTTCGGCCACATGCCGCTGGTGCTGGGTGAGACCGGCAACAAGAAGCTCTCGAAGCGCGACCCGCAGGCCGACCTGTTCCTGCAGCGTGAGAAGGGATTCATCCACGAGGGGCTGCTCAACTACCTCTCGCTGCTCGGGTGGTCTCTGTCGAGCGACCGCGACGTGTTCTCGCTCGACGAGATGGTCGCCGCGTTCGACATCGCCGACGTCAACCCGAACCCCGCGCGTTTCGACCAGAAGAAGGCCGAGGCGATCAACGGCGACCACATCCGGATGCTGGATGCCGGCGACTTCGCCGCGCGGATCGTCCCCTATCTCGCGGGGGCCGGGTTCATCGCCGAGGAGCCGTCGCCGGAGCACCGGGCGATCATCGCCGCCGCCGCGCCCCTCGTTCAAGAGCGTGTGCAGCTGCTCGGCGAGGTACCGGGCATGCTCGGCTTCCTCTTCGTCTCCGAGGTGGAGTACGCCGAAGATGCGCTGAAGGGGCTGCCGGCCAACGCGGCCGAGGTGCTCGTGGCGTCGGTCGGAGCCCTCGAGCTCGTGCCGGGGGCGGAGTTCACCGCCGCGGCCGTGCAGGAGGCGCTGTCGACGGCGCTCGTCGAGGAACTCGGGCTGAAGCCGCGCGTCGCGTACGGGCCGCCCCGCGTGGCGCTGACCGGTCGCCGCGTCTCGCCGCCGCTCTTCGAGTCGATGGAGCTGCTCGGCAAGGCCGAGACTCTGCGTCGCCTCGACGCGTTGGTACGCCACCTCGGCTGAGCGTCCGCCGCCTCTCGCCCCGCCCGCGAGACTCGCAGAACCT
>NZ_JARHXC010000292.1:0-3443 GCF_029222405.1 Microbacterium sp. Kw_RZR3
TACTTCCTGTTCATCGTCTTCCATCCTTGCTTGAAGAACGGAACGAAAGTCAGGCCGATTCAACCACCAACGTCATGCGATGGACCGAGCTGATCATCATCGATGAGGCCGAACGCCTGACACCCACTGGCCTTGAGTTGATCCGTGACCACCACGACCGCACCCACATCGCAGTCGTCCTCATTGGTATGCCCGGTATCGACCAGCGCTTCCGCCACTACCCCCAGCTCTACAGCCGCCTCGGCTTCTCCCACCGCTACCGCGCCCTCGGCCGCGACGAACTCCTCTTTGTCCTCGACCGCCACTGGAAACGCCTCGGCAAAACTCTCGACGCTGATGACTTCACCGACGCACAAGCAATCGCCGCGATCGAACGCATCACACGCGGCAACTTCCGACTCCTCGAACGCCCCTTCCCCCAAATACAACGCGTCCTACGAATCAACCAGCTCGAAACCATCACCGACGATGTCATCGAAGCCGCCGCCAGTGTCCTCGTTACCGGATAAGACCCGCCACTGACGCGCGCAGAACACCGCCAGATTGGATGCAAATCCACACGTATCGAAACCCGCCAACGGCACAAGTGGTTTCGGTACAGAGTTTCGGGACGGTCGTTCAGTGAGCGGTAGCGGCGCGCGCGGGTCGGACGCGAGCAATTCCAGCGGCGGTGCTGGGGGCGGTGGCGAGGGCGGTCACGATGTAGCCGGCAACGGCAGCGCCTAGGAGCGCTTCGACGTGGAGGGTCGGAGCCGCAACCAGGCCAACGTGATTCAGCGCCGCCGTGAAGCTGACGGTGATGCCGAACACGACCGGGACTGAGACGAGAAGAGCTGTTCCGACATACATGAGCGGTTCGATGAGGCTCGCCAAGACGAGGTTCGCTGGGCTCGCTCCAACGGAGCGCAACTGGCGCTGCTCGCGCTGCGAGTAGCCGACCACGGAAAAGAGGACGGTCGCTGCACCAACGAGGGCGATGACCGCCCCGGGAGCGAAGAGTACAAGGCCCTGCTGGGCGTTGACGGCCGCTTGTTCTGCTTGACCGGTGGCTATCTCCCACGTGCGGGACAGGCTGAAGTACACACCCATGATCACAAGCACCATCGCCAGAGGCGCGACAGTCGACGAGGTAGCGGACAGGCGCTGCGTCGCTCTGATTCGCGCGAGCCACCACGCAGGCCACGCGCTCGGCGGAACGACCCGTGTCCACAGGCCGAGAAGCGGTCCGAGAACGAGCGGAGAGAGGATGCTGATTGCCGCGGCCGCTGCGAAAGCTGCGATCAGTCCCGTCGTGGAAGCGGGACCGGGATCGGGCTGGCCTGCTGTAGATGTCGCGATCCCTACCGTCGCCAGGGCGGCGACTACTCCCAATATCCAACGGCCGATCCTGCGTCCTGGCCGTCCCTGAGCGGCGCGAAGCACTTCCAGCGGAGGGATACGTGAAGCCCGACCCGCAGGAGCGAGTCCGCCGAGGATAGCGAGAGTCGAAACCACGGCGACGGCCAGGGCGATGGGCGCGATAGACACATCAGCGGCGATTGGAACGCTGATCGTCGTGACGTGGAGGAGAAAATCGAGAGATGGCTGCGCGAGGAGCGGAGACACGGCGGCTCCGACGGCAGATGAGACGACAGCGACGAGGAGAAGCCGGCACAGCACGATAAGGCGAACGTGTACCGGCGCGGCCCCAGCGAGACGCCAGGTTGCGATGAGTTTCCTGTCGAGTTCGACAGATGTACCGGCAACCGAGGACGTGACGAAGATCATCGGGACGCCAATGCCGAGGATCATCATGAACAACGCGACCTGAGCGACGACAGCGCCGGTCCCTTCGGGGGCATCGCGCAAAGCGAGTTGTCCCGCTGGCCCTGCGACAGAGAACACGACCGTGAGGGCGAGCGCGGCGAGGGCACCGGCGGTGAGAAACAACACCGCTGGGCCGACGCTGACGCGCGGGTTCCTCACGGTGGCACTGAGAATCAGGCGAAGCATCAGGCTGCTCGCGGGGCAGACATGGCGCGAAGCACGGCTGCGCCATCGGCTCCGCGCAGCTCGGCGGCGAGCACGCCGTCTCGCATGACCAGCACCCGGTCGGCGCGAGCCGCGAGGGAAGGGTCATGCGTGACGTAGACCAGCGCCGCTCCCGACGAGCTCAACGACTCAAGGTGCTCCACGACGGCATCCGCGTTCTCGCTATCGAGAGCACCGGTTGGCTCATCAGCGAAAACGAGCTGTGGGTGCGCGATCAACGCACGGGCGATGGCGAAGCGCTGCTGCTCGCCCCCCGACATAGTGCCCGGAAGGGCTCGCCCGCGATCGCCAACCCCCAACCGATCCAGGACGCTCCGTACGACGTCAGCGGCGACACGTCGTCGGCTCAGCCGCATCGGCAGAACGGCATTCTCAAACCCAGAAAGCGTCGACACCAGGTTGTACTGCTGAAACACAAAGCCCACTCGTTCCCGATACTCCCGCGCCAGATGAGCCCCGCTCATCGACGCGACATCGCGACCGAACAGCGCCACCGACCCAGAGGACACCGGATCGAGGCCAGCGAGGCAGTACAGCAAAGAGGATTTCCCGGAACCGGACGGACCTACGATCGCCACCCGCTCCCCGGCCCCGACGCGCAGCGTCACACCACGTAGAACGTCGCGCGTCTCTCCCCGACGCACCTGAAACCCCTTACGCACATCGCGAGCTTCAAGAACGGCAGGACCCTGCGCCTCTCCGTCGTTGAGTGGAATCAGAGCCATTGCACCCTCCCGAGTAGGCGCGTCGCGCCGGACCCGGCCAATCTACCGCTCCCGACCCACGGCCGTCCTGGCGGCGTCCTCTTTGTAGGTTTCCGGAATCGCTCGAAACTGATCGTTTCCGGGGCGGCTCAGCCGACGTCGACGCCGACCCTGTGAAACGCGGCGTTTTATGGCGCAGTATTCGCGGCGATAAATGTCGTTGGTGAGTCACTTCACAGCGAGGGCTCGCGCGTGAATCGCACTAGTTCGGGCTACGTTGTGGGCGCCCCTGGTGTCACCCCACTGCGCGGGAACTAGCATCCCGCTGTGCGGGGGATCCATCGGCCAGCCTCATCTCCACCGCGAGGCTCGCTGGACACGGAGAACTATCTCTACTCGGTCGCGGGCCTGGAGCTTGGAAAGGATGCGACTGACGTAGGTCTTGATGGTGGCCTCGGACAGCTGGAAGCGTTCAGCAAGTTCGCGGTTGGTGAGGCCCTCAGAGATTGCGTGGGCTACTTCGCGCTCTCTGGGTGTGAGGGTTTCGAGTGTGTCGACACTCTGCGTGAGGTTCTGGGTCTGCCTCCAGGCGTCACTTTCCAGCATTTTCCTGGTGATGCGGGGTGTGACCACGCACGTCCCCTGTACAGATTTGGGGAGGGCTTCTTCCCTCGCCGTTAGGAGATCGCGCAGGGTGGTCGGGGCGTG
>NZ_JARHXC010000293.1:0-1468 GCF_029222405.1 Microbacterium sp. Kw_RZR3
TACTTCCTGTTCATCGTCTTCCATCCTTGCTTGAAGAACGGAACGAAAGTCAGGCCGATTCAGCAGCGCGGATTTATCCGAGTATCGGTGTACCGGCTCTACTTCGGGGATGGGACTCGAGTCTTACTCGAACAATTCTTCAAGGCCAAGATGCGGAACCGCCGCATGGATGGCTCATACGCGTTCCTTCTTTGCCCTGTCGTAGGTGGCGAGACCCATGCTGACCTGCTGTTCGTTGAGTTCAGTCAGCAGGGAGCGGTGGTCACCGGTAATCCGGGTCCGACTGAGCGGCAATCTGCCCGAGCGGCATGGAGTGGTTGCTCAGATCGATCACCGCGCTCTCCGGAAAACGCCTTCCTCGCCCGTCTCGGAACTATTCGTTCGTACCAAGCTCGGCCCGGAAACGATCGGTTTTGCGCCACGTGCGGTCGACGCTTTTCGTAGTGCGCACCGCGTTGATGCGCGAGGCGCTGGATTTGACTGTTGGGTAAGACCGTTAGGGTTGCGCCTCGTCTAGGAAGCCGCCATGCGTACTAACCAATCGCCGATCAGTGTGAGGACGACTCCCGATCGGTCCAGATGGACGTTGTGCCCGGCGGTATCCAAGGTGACGAAGGTGGCGCGCGGGTAATGCTCAATCGTTGCCCATGCGTCTTCGCAGCCGACCACATGGTCCTGCCGTCCTGTAAAAAACAGTGACGGCTGCGTGAATGGCTCTGGGGATAGAGTCTCAGGCTCAGCCGACAGCGCGTATCGCTCGGAGATCCGATTCAAAGCGTCTTGGTCTGCCGCGGCGAGGCCAGGATGCGCATGTTCTAGGAAAGCCTGCGCCTTGTCGTTCGTGTGCATCACGGCCATGTCGGCGTACTGGGGCGCAACGTCACCAAGTTCGCGCAACACCGACGCGTCGGATGACAAGACCGTCCGCTCTGGGACGGCCCTGTGTGACTTGTTGGACACGAAAACGGGTGCGATCAGCGCCAGCCCGAGAGCCTGGAGTCGGAAGTCGTGCGCAACTCGGCGGGCGATCATGCCGCCGAACGAGTTCCCGAGCACGGCGAACGGCTCATCACCTACCCGCTCGCGAACTTCGGCCTCAACCGCGAGCACGACGTCCTCCGCGCTCGCCACCTCACCAGCAGGTGTCTGCCCGTGGCCCGGGAGATCAAAGTACATGTCCACCTCGGAGGTCAGCCGGCGGTCAACGCGTACCACCGGCTGTGGGATCCGGTCACATCGTGATCGAGCGAGGGCGCGGTACCGCTCGCCGCGCCCCCGCCCGCCTGCCGTCGCAGCACGCGCGCGTGGTGTTACGCCCCGCTACGCTCCCCGTGCCCCCGACGAAGCGCGCAGCATTCCCGCGCCGCACCACACCCGTGCACCGTGCACACTCCCCGGTGTGAAGTCCGTCACTCGCGCCACTGTGCCGCCCGCGCGATGTTCCTAGCGTGAGGGGAGCGCGAAGACG
>NZ_JARHXC010000294.1:0-4287 GCF_029222405.1 Microbacterium sp. Kw_RZR3
TATCAACCCGCCAGCGTCCACTCCTGCGCGTTCCACACGATGCCCGTCTGGCCGCCGAAGTAGTCGACGCCCTGGATGGAACCGTTGTCGGCGAAGAGACCGGGGAGCTGGAACAGCGGCAGACCGTAGTAGTCCTTGGCCGTTTCGGCGTCGATCTTCACCTTGATGTCGTCGAGCTTGGTGGTGTCGGTGGTCACCTGGCTCTCGTCGACGAGGGTGTCGACGGTGGCGTTGCTGTAGTTGTTGTAGTTTCCGCCGCCGCCGGTCTTGAAGATCTGCGGGAGAGCCGCGTTACCGGCACCGGGCGAGATCCAGCCGAAGATCGACACGTCGTAGCTGCCGCTGCCGAGGAGCTTGCTCCAGTCGGGCGAACCGGCGTCGACGATGTTGAAGCCCGCCTGCTGCGCCGACTGCTGAATGGCGCGGAAGCTGTCGACACGGTTGGGGTTGTTGGTGTTGTAGAGGATGCGGACCGTCGGGGTCGCACCGTTCAGCAGCGCCTTGGCGCCCTCGATATCGGGCTCGGTGAAGGTGTCGTACCCGCTCGCGGCGACCGCGGTGGTGTACTTGTCGCCGTCCGTGGGCAGGAAGATCTGCGAGTTCAGGACCTCGGCATCCGGGTTGATCGGCTTGATGATCGAGTCGAGGATCTGCTGACGCGGGATGGTCTTCAGGAACGCCTCGCGGACGTTGGCGTCGGCGAACACGCCGCCGAAGCTCAGGTCGACGTGGTCGTACGACAGCTGGCTGCCGGCGTGGACCTTCGCGTTGGCGTTCTCGAGCGCGGTGAGCGTGTCGGCGGAGGGCTGCGGCTGGATGGCCTGGACCTCACCGTTCTGAAGGGCGGTGACCTGCGCGTTGGCGTCACCGATGAAGCGGATGATCAGCTGGTCGTACGAGGGCGACATCTTGCCCTTGTAGTTGGGGTTCTTGCCCAGCGTGATGCTCTGCTCGGGGGTGAAGTCGGTCACGATGAACGGACCGCTCGCGACCAGGAGGCTCGCGTCGGTCGGCATGGCCGTGACGTCGTATCCCGTGTTCCAGAAGTCGGCCGCGGCCTTGAGCGTCGCGTTAGGGGCGACGGGCGCGTCCGGGTTGCCCTTGGGGGTGTCCTTGAGGAGCTTGATGAAGTCTTCCTCGGAGACACCGGCCTTCTCGGCGAGCACGTGGGCCGGCTTGCCGATGGGGTTGACGAGCTCCCAGTCCACGAAGGGCTCCGAGTAGGTCAGCGTCATCGACATGTTGTCGTCGCTGATCTCGGGGAACGCGGTGGTGTCGAGGCCCGCGGTGCTGCCGGCGAGGGTGAAGTACTGCGTGCCGCCGTTGGTGACGGCGCCGCTCTCGTCGAGCTTCGCGTCGTCGTAGTAGCCCGAGTTGATGGCCCAGTTGACGAGCATGTCATCGGCGTTGATGGGCTGGCCGTCCGACCAGGTCAGGCCCTCGTTGATGGTGTACTTCACCGTCAGCGGGTCGTCCGACACCTTCTCGTACGTGCCGAAGTCGGTGTTGTCGAGGACGCTGAAGTCCTTGTCGAGGCGCTGGAAGCCACCGAGGCCCAGACCGCCGCTGACACCGGTGAGGTAGCCCACCATGCCGTTGGTGTCGAGGTTGGCCTCGGGGGTGTCGCCGTTGAACGAGGTGAACGCGTTCGTCGTGGCGATCGTGATGGTGCCGCCGGAGGCGGAGGATCCGCCTTCGGGTGCTGCCGTCGTGGTGCAGCCGGCGAGGGCGAGCGCCGCAACGGCGACACCAGCTCCCACCGTCAGGGCGCGTGCGCGCCGAGTCTTTTCAGACACTTTGCCTCCAGTGCAAGGTTGGCGATTCCCCGCGCAACAGACGTCAGCAGGGGGAGCCGTGGATACGGAAACGATAAGTAAACGCTCTGCGTTGGTCAAAACTCCTGGGGAAACCGTTACATACCTTTAATTCGGAAGCGGTTGAATGTGGCAATCTGACAACATGATCCGCGCCTCGGCCTTTTACGAACCCGGGATCGAACAAGACACTTTCCGCCGCCGAAGATTGCCGTGGGAGATCGCGCTCGTGCTCCTGGTGTCGGTCGGACAGTCGGCGATCTACTCCGTCGTGTCCTTCATCCGAGCAGCGACGCGCGCACCGATCTCGCAGCAGCAGACGCAGCTGAACCCCTCCCGCAGCGCCGAGCCGCTGTGGGACGCGATCTACCAGTTCCTCGACATCTTCTTCTCGCTCGGTCTCGTCGCGCTGGTCGTGTACCTCCTCTGGGAGCCGGGCCTGAGCGCGCTGCGCCGCATCGGTCTCGACTTCCGGCGCTTCGGCGGCGACGCGGCCCGGGGACTGCTTCTCGTCGCGGTCATCGGAGCACCCGGCATCGGCGTCTACGCGGCGGGGCGGGCGCTCGGGCAGAGCATCGCCGTCATTCCCGCGCCCCTCGATTCATCGTGGTGGGTGATCGGTCTGCTGATCCTCGCCGCGCTGCGAGCCGGGTTGACCGAGGAAGTGATCTTCCTCGGCTACCTGTTCGATCGCCTCCGCCGACTCGGGTGGTCGTGGACGTGGGTCATCGTATCGACCGCGCTCCTGCGCGGCAGCTACCACCTGTATCAGGGATGGCCATCGGCGCTCGGAAACGTCGTGATGGGCCTGGTGTTCGGCTGGTGCTACCGCCGTTGGGGCCGTGTCATGCCCTTGGTGATCGCCCACACGGTCATCGACATCGTCGCCTTCGTCGGCTATCCCCTGGCGGCCGCCTGGTGGCCCGGGATCTTCACCCCGACGCCGGGTCCGACGCCCACCCCGACGCCCAGCGGAACGCCCTGACCCGCTCGAAGGATCGATCAGGGCGTCGTGACGGACCACGTCCAGAAGGACGGGGGCACACCCTCGGGCTCCGAGGTGTACGCGACGCCCTGTACCCCCTTGCCCACGGCGACAGCGCCGGTGCGCTCGAAGAGCGGGACGCCTGCGTAGGCCGTGAACAGGGCGCGATCGATCTCCTTCGCACCGGCGAGCACGTCGACGGGGTCCGTGTCGGTGGTGAGTTTGCGGAAGGTGCGCTGGGCATCCGGACCGTCCACGCCCTCGGCCAGACGGTCGCGCGCGGAGCGATAGAGGCTCTCGTCCTCCCCCACCCACGACAGCGTGGCGTCGGGTTCTTCCTCGGCCGTGGCCGCGCGGACGGCGATCCCCGCCTTCGCGCCCATCGTCACCAGCTTCGTGAAGACCGCGCTCGACAGATCGTCGGTGCTGTCGTACGCGACACGCAGCACGGCGGCACGGTCCTCGAGCGCGGAGCGCGCGGCATCCGGATCCGCCGATGTTGCCGGAGCGTTGTTCCCCGAGGTGAGGTCGGTGTACAGCTGCCCTGTTGCCGGAGAAGAGAGGAACGACTGCAGGGGCCGGGCCTCGGGGCGGACTTCCTGCAGCAGCTCTTTGACGAGCGCGTCGCGGTCGAGCGACAGGGAGACCGCCTCGCGGAGATCCGCGGGCGTGCCGTCGGCGAAGCGCAGCTGAAGCGTCTGCGTGGTGGGACCGGTGGTGACCTGCACCTCCGCGTCGGTGAGGGCCTTCAGCTGCTCCGCGTCGAGGTCACCGACGTTGGCGATGTCGATCTCGCCCGCCGTCATCGCCGCCAGCTGCGTCGCGCGGTCGGGGAAGAACCGGACGGTGAGCCCGGTCAGACCCGGGTAGTGGGCGCCCTGGTAGTCGTCGCGTCGCTCCAGAGTGAGGGCGTCCGCCGTCACGCCGGAGACCTTCCACGGCCCCGCGGCGATCGCCGAGGCGGCGTCGGGCACCCCTCCGGCCGGCGCGTCGAAGCCTGTGTTCCAGG
Source organism: Microbacterium sp. Kw_RZR3 (assembly GCF_029222405.1). Taxonomy (NCBI): domain Bacteria; kingdom Bacillati; phylum Actinomycetota; class Actinomycetes; order Micrococcales; family Microbacteriaceae; genus Microbacterium; species Microbacterium sp. Kw_RZR3. The sequence goes on from NZ_JARHXC010000294.1 coordinate 3,809, forward strand.
CGGCGGCTGCGGCGGCGAGGACGGGGTTGGGCGCCACGGGCGCGGAAGGGTCGCCCTCGGGCGTCGTCAAGATGGCCGTGATCAGCTGCTGGACGGTGACCCCGGCCTTCTCGGCGATCACGTGGACGGGGCGATCCAGCATCCACTGACGGTTCCAGTCGGCGAAGGGCTCGTCGTAGACGAGCGTCAGGGTGTCCTTCGCTCGGTTGAGCGTCGGCCGCTCGGTCCGAGCATTCGGATCGGCAGCAGTGGCGGTCTGGAAGTAACGCGTGCCCGAGACCACCTGCCCCTGAGCGTCGTAGGTCGCGTCGTCGAAGAAGTGCGACGAGACCGCCCAGCCGAAGAGAAGGTCGTCGAGGCTGACCGCGGTGCCGTCCGACCAGGTGCGGTCGGGGAAGAGTTCGTAGCTGACCGTGAGCGGATCGCCCTCGACGCGCGTGATGCGGCCCATCCCGTTGTTCGGGACGACCTGCAGGTCT
>NZ_JARHXC010000295.1:0-11281 GCF_029222405.1 Microbacterium sp. Kw_RZR3
TCAGCCTGTCGAGGTGTTACGCGCCGACCTTGAAGCGGGCGAAGTCGGTCAGGGTCAGACCGGCGTCGGACGCGACCTTGGCGACGGACAGCTTGTTGTCCTTCGCGTAGTCCTGGTCGAGCAGGGCGACCTGCTTGAAGAAGGCGTTCACACGGCCTTCGACGATCTTCGGCAGGGCGGCCTCGGGCTTGCCCTCGTTGCGGGAGATCTCGGTGACGATCTCGCGCTCCTTCTCGACGTCGGCCTCGGGCACGGCATCGCGAGTGAGGTACGAGGGGTTGGCGAACGAGATGTGCTGCGCGATGGAGCGAGCCGTTTCGGCGTCGTCACCGGTGTAGGCGAGCACCACGCCGACCTGCGGGGGAAGGTCCTTGCTGGTCTTGTGCAGGTAGACCTCGAACTTATCGCCCGAGATGGTGCGGACGCGACGCAGTTCGACCTTCTCGCCGATGATCGCGGCCTCGTCGGAGATCAGCTGCTCGACGGTCTGGCCGTCGGCGTCGGCGGCGAGGGCGGCCTCGACCGAGTCGGCGCCCGCGGCGGCGGCCGCGTCGACGACCTTGTCGGCGAGAGCGATGAAGCGCTCGTTCTTGGCGACGAAGTCGGTCTCGCAGGCGAGCTCGAGCAGCGTCACGGAACCGTTGTTCTCGCGAGCGACGACGAGGCCCTCGCTCGTGGAGCGGTCAGCGCGCTTGGCGTTGCCCTTCGCACCCTTGAGGCGCAGGATCTCGACGGCCTTCTCGACGTCGCCGTCGGCCTCTTCGAGAGCCTTCTTGGTGTCGACCATGCCGGTGCCGAGCTGCTCGCGCAGCGCCTTGATGTCGGCGATCGTGAAGTTTGCCATGGTGTGGCGTCTCCTTGTCGTATGCGTTCTTGATAAGAGCTCGGCGGGGCCGTGGCGCCGCACCTCCACAGGAGGTACGGTCACGACCCCGCCGGATCGTAGCCTGTGCGGGTGACGTCGCGGTGACGCGAACGTCGCGCTGCTTACTTGCTGTCGGCGGCCTCGGCGTCGGCGACCTCGGCGGCGGACTCGCCCGCCTCGGCGGCGACGGTCTCGTCGTGAGCCTCGGCACCGGCCTCGTCGGCAGCCGACTCGGTCGCGGCCTCGGTGGTCTCGGCGTTGGTCTCGAGGAGCTCGCGCTCCCACTCGGCGAGGGGCTCGGCGGCCTCGTCTTCACCGGCGGGCTGGTGACGCTGGATGAGGCCCTCGGCGGCGGCGTCGGCGATGATGCGCGTCAGCAGGCTGACCGAACGGATCGCGTCGTCGTTGCCGGGGATCGGGTACTGGAACTCGTCGGGGTCGGCGTTCGTGTCGAGGATGCCGATGACGGGGATGCCGAGCTTCTTGGCCTCGTCGACCGCGAGGTGCTCGCGCTTGGCGTCGACGACCCAGATGGCCGAGGGGGTCTTCTGCAGGTTGCGGATACCACCGAGCGACTTGTGCAGCTTGTCGAGCTCGCGCTTCTTGAGGAGGAGCTCCTTCTTGGTGAAGCCGCTCTCCGCCGGGTTCTCGTAGTCGAGCTCCTCGAGCTCCTTCATGCGGGCGAGGCGCTTCGACACCGTCTGGAAGTTGGTGAGGAGGCCACCGAGCCAGCGCTGGTTCACGTAGGGCTGGCCCACGCGGGTCGCCTGCTCGGCGAGGACTTCCTGCGCCTGCTTCTTGGTGCCGACGAAGAGGATGGTGCCGCCGTGCGCGACCGTCTCCTTGACGAACTCGTACGCCTTGTCGATGTAGCCGAGCGACTGCTGCAGGTCGATGATGTGGATGCCGGAACGCTCGGTCAGGATGAAGCGCTTCACCTTCGGGTTCCACCGGCGGGTCTGGTGTCCGAAGTGAACGCCGCTGTCGAGCAGCTGGCGGATGGTGACGACGGCCATGGTCGTACTCCTGTTTCTGGGCGCTCGGGCGCCGTGGTTGTGGTTGATCGCGCCGGACGAGTCGTCCGACGAGCCTGGTGCCCGGCGCACACCCGCCAACCGCCGGAGCGGAGGACCATGGGGTGTGGATGCCACGCGATGCGCTGTCCCGAAGGACGGCGCGCTGCGCTCTGGGCACGCGGAGTCATCCCGAATACACGAGATGCGTCTGCCAGTGTACAGGACGGGCATCGGAGACCGCTCGCCCTGGCAGCTCCTCCCCCACGGCGTGTTTCGCCGATTCGTCCCCATTCCGCGGCTTCCGCGCCATCGACGACCGCCGCCCCGGCGACACTGACCCCATGTGGCGTTCACCTCTCCGCTCGGTCTTCGCGGCGATCGCGATCGTCGTGTCCGTGATCTGTCCGGCGGCTGCGGTCTCGGCGACGGATGATCTCGCGCAGCGCGGCTGGGTGTGGCCGGTCGACGAGGTGCAGCTCGTCCGTCGTTACGAGGCACCCGCCCACGCGTACGGACCGGGTCACCGCGGTGTGGACCTTGCGGCGGGCTCATCCGTTCGAGCACCGGCGGCCGGCCGCATCGCGTTCGCCGGGATGGTCGCGGGCCGACCTGTCGTCACGATCGACCACGGCGACGGTTTGGTGACGACTCTCGAACCGGTCACGACGGAGCTGGCTGCGGGAGACGCCGTTTCGCGGGGATCGCCGGTGGGTGCCGTCGTGGCGGGTGGCCACACCGCGCCGGGGATCGTGCACTTCGGCGTACGGCTCCATGGGCAGTACATCAATCCCCTGCGCCTCTGGGGTGGCGTCCCGCGAGCGGTGCTCCTGCCGTGCTGCTGAAGCCCGACGCGGAGCTCGTCTCAACCGATCTGGTTGTCGCGACCCTCGACCACGCGGTCGCCGACGCCCCCGCCGGCGGTCACGGTATTGTTCTGACCGCGGACCGCGACGGACGAAATCGCGCCCACCGCGGTGACCCGGGTTCTGTCACCGCTCAAATCGACGCTGCCGATCGTCCCCGCTGAACTGATCGCACCGTCGTTGCCCTGCACCGAGACCGCGCCGATCTCGGCGGCGTCCACCCGGACGCGGTCCCCCGCGATCATGAGGGAGCCGATACGCGCAGCCGTCGCATCGACGGTCAGCGCGCTTCCCGAGACCGATAGCGCGGCGCACGCCCCCTCGACGCGCACGGTCTTCTCGCTCCCCGAAATCGATGCGGACTCTCCGTCGGCGCAGGTCACCCCGTCACCGTCCGTCGTGCCGCCATTGCCCGTGCCGCCATTGCCCGTGTCGCCGTTACCGGTCCCGTTGTTCGAGGACGCGGATTCCGCGGGCACCGGGGTCGACGCAGTGAACGACGGGCTCGCGGGGACCACCGACGGGGACGGAACGGTCCCCGCGGGGTGTGTCGCGCCTGCCCCCATCCCCGGGGGCAGGCGAGTGACGGTCGGCTGTGGCGCGAGCGCGCAGCCCGTCAGCAGCGCGACGAGAACCCCTGCCGCCAGCGCGACGCTTCGCGCACGTCCCCGTCGATTCACTCTTCCACGGTACGGCTGGCGGTGGGGCGGGCGCTAGCTGTCCCGACCTCTGCGAGTTCCGCGCCGGTCTCGGCCGTCCCAGCTGACGCGGCACGTGACGGACACGGGTCGATGGGCAGGCCGCTGGCGCTCGCCCGTCGGTGAGCGCAGACAGGACGCGAGCCCGCGGCGCATCACGCGGCGCGCGGCAAGAACTCGCCGGAAGTTCAGGCGCGCGGGTGCGCGAGCCGGTAGGCCTCGCGTAGTCGCTCACCCGAGACGTGGGTGTAGATCTGCGTCGTCCCGAGACTCGCGTGCCCGAGGATCTCCTGGACGGTCCGCAGATCTGCGCCGCCGTCGAGAAGGTGGGTGGCCGCGGAATGTCTCAAGGCGTGCGGACCGAGCGCCTCGGCTCCCACTGCAGGGCCGACGACCCGTGACACGAGCGCATGGACGGCACGCGGGCCGAGCCGCGCGCCCCTCGCACCGATGAACACGGCGCGTCCGGCCCCGCCATCGTCGCGCGCGCTCAACACGGGCCGACCGCGCACGAGGTAGGCATCCAGTGCGCGCGCGGCGGGGAGGCCGTACGGAACGACTCGCTCTTTGTCTCCTTTGCCGCGCAGTCGCAGGGTGCGATTGTCACGGTCCACGTCGTCGAGGTCGAGTCCGCACAGCTCCGACACGCGCGCGCCAGACCCGTACAGCATCTCCAGGACGGCGTGATCGCGAAGCTCGAGAGGATCGCCGGTCTCGGCGCGGGTTGCGGCGCTCGCGAGAACCTCGTCGAGAGCCGAACTCGTCGCGACGACGGGCAGGGTCCGCCCCCGTTTCGGGGCGACGAGGCGAGCCGACGGGTCGAAGTCGATGAGGCCCTCGTCTCGCGCCCACGAGAAGAAGGCACGGACGGACGACGTCCGTCGAGCGGCGGTTGCTTTGGACAGGCCGGTGGTCGTCGCCTCCCACTGCCATTCGCGGAGCATCTCGATGTCGAGGTCGGCCAGCTCAGGGTCGCGCGTCGAGCGCACCAGGTCTGCGAGGTCGGATCGGTACGCGCGAACGGTGGCCGGTGAGAGTCGGCGCACGGTCGCAAGGTGCGACAGGAACGCCTCTGCGGCGGCGGAAGAGCGCATGACTCCAGATTGCCCCCGATCGCTGCCGAGGGGTGACAGGGCGCGCGCGGACTCCTCGTCGAACGGTGATTCCCGGCGGCCCGCGTCGTGGGCAAGTGCACACCGACGCCGCACGGACTCGCGTCACTCGCGCACCGCACGCCAGCCTCCGTCGTCGTCCCGCACCACCCGCCCCTCGAGCTCGGCGAGTCCGAGGTGAGTCTGCGCCTCTGCCACCGAAAGTCCGCTGCGGCGCGCGATGTCGTCCGTCCGCCGCCCGACGCGCGGGGAGAGAGCGTCGAAGATGCGAGTTGTCTCGTCCGTCCGCCCCTCGTCCGGAGACCCCCCGGGAACCTGTGTCATCGACACGTCGCCGAGCATCTCGCGAACGTCCTCAGCCGAGGTCACGCACACGCCGCCGTACTCCCGCAGGATGCGATGGCACCCCGCTGATGCCGCCGAGGTGACGGGCCCCGGAACCGCCCCCAACGCTCGGCCCAGAGTCGCCGCGTGCGCCGCGGTGTTCAGTGAGCCGCTCCTCCATCCGGCCTCCACCACGACCACGGCGTCCGCCATCGCGGCGATGAGGCGGTTGCGCGCGAGGAACCTCCACTTCGTGGGGCTCGATCCGCACGGGGTCTCGCTCCAGACCGCGCCGGATACGGCGATCCGTTCGAGCAGCCCTTCGTGCCCGCGCGGGTACGCCCGATCAACTCCCCCCGCGAGGAAGGCGACCGTCGTCGCGCCCGTCGACAGCGCCGCCCGATGAGCGGCCCCATCGATCCCATAGGCCGCCCCGGAGACGATCGCGACCCCGGATGCGCCGAGTTCGGCGGCGAGATCTGCGGTCACCCCCTCGCCGTACGGCGTCGCCGCGCGCGCACCCACGATCGACACGGCCGATGCGAGGGGGTCTCGGACGCTCCCCCGCACCCACAGTGCGATGGGAGCGTGGAAGCCGAGGTCGTCGACACGCGACGGCCAGTCGGGATCGCCGGGCACCACCAGGCGGGCCCCCGCTCGTCGAGCGCCGTCGAGAGCGGATCGGACGGCCGCGGGGCGCAACCTCGGCGACCACCGCGCGCGGGCCGCCGCCCACTCGTCGTCCGTCGGCGTCGCGGCCGTCCGCAGAGCCTCCACGGCGCCGACGGCGGTGATCAGCGCCCCCGCTGCGCCGTCCCCCGGCTCGGCGATGACGTTCCAGATCGTGCGTGCATATGCCTCGCATTCCATCCCGGCCACCACACCCGAGATGCCGGTGAGCGCAGCACGAGCTGCCTCGGGAGACAGATCGGGCAGGCTCACGCGCTCATCCCCCGCCGGAGGTACAGCGCCCGCCCGATGTCGTCCACCGTGATTGCGTCGTGACCAGCGATGTCGGCGACGGTCCACGCGACGCGGAGCAGGCGGTCGTACCCGCGCAGGGTCAGTGCGCCGCGTCGCAGCGCGGTATCGAGCGGGCGGAGCACGTCGACGGATGGAGACGCGGGTCCTCTCAGCCACGTCCCGGGAGCGTCCGCATTCCGCGACCAGGGGGTGTCCGCCCAGCGTCGGGCAGCGCGCTCCCGCGCGTCGGCGACGATGGCCCTCGCCTCACGAGTCGTGATGGTCGCGGTCTCGGTGCCGCGCCTCGCGGCGGACACCCGTTGGAGGCGCAGATCGATGTCGATCCGATCGAGCAGAGGGCCGGAAAGGCGGCGCGTGTACCGACGGATCGCCTGGGGCGGGCATTCGCAGGAACCGCCGGGAACGCCGTACTGCCCGCACGGGCAGGGGTTGGTCGCGACCACGAGTTGGAATCGCGCGGGGTAGGTCGCCGCCACACCCGAGCGATGAAGGTGGATCTCCCCACTCTCGAGCGGCTGGCGCAGGGCATCGAGGACCGAGGCGGGGAACTCTCCGCCCTCATCGAGAAACAGCACGCCCTCGCTCGCACGGGCGATGGCCCCCGGCCGCACGATGCCGGACCCGCCCCCGATCAGTGCCGCAGCGCTCGCGCCGTGGTGGGGGCTCTCGAACGGCGGGGTCCGAGACAGGCGTACGACGGTCTCACCCGAGAGCGAGCGAACGGAGGCCACCGATAGCGCTGCCTGGTCGTCCAGGTCGGGAAGGATGCCGGGGAGTCTGCGCGCCAACATCGTCTTGCCTGCCCCCGGTGGACCGCTCATCAACATGTGGTGCCCGCCGGCGGCAGCGACCACCAGCGCGTCCACCGCGTCGGTTTGTCCGACGACGTCGGCGAGTTCGAGCGCCGGAGCGTCGCGGGCCGGCGGCACCGTAGGAAGGACCGGCTCGAGGTCCGCGGCGTCGCACGAGCCGCCGTGCCACCGCACGACCTCGGCGAGACAGCCGGCGGCACAGACCTCCATTCCCTCGACGAGGTCCGCCTCGCCCGCGTTCGCGGCGGGGACCACCACGCGCCGATGACCGGCCCTGCGGGCGACCATCACCGAGGGAAGGACGCCGGGCACCGGGCGAAGACGCCCGTCGAGCCCCAGCTCGCCGATGTGCACGGTCGCGGAGACGCGGGCGGCATCCATCGATCCCGTCGTCGCGAGCGCGGCCACCGCGATGGCGACATCGAAACCCGAGCCGCGCTTGGGCAGGCTGGCCGGGGAGAGATTGACGGTGATCCGACGCTTGGGAAGGTCGAGTCCGCGGTTCGCACACGCGTTGCGGACCCGGCGACCGGCTTCGCCCAACGCCTTGTCGGGGAGACCGATGATCGAGAACTCCGGGGTCTGCTGCGACAGGTCGGCTTCGACCTCCACGAGGTCGCCCCGGAGGCCTGATAGTGCGACCGCCCAGGTACGGGCGACGGTCACAGGGCATCCTCGAGATGCTCGAGCCGCGCGGTCGACGGATCCGGCCCCGTCACCGCGATCGCGTCGAGCCGCAATCGACGACCGCGTGCCTCCTCGGGGTGCTCCGCCATCCACGCCATCGCGAGGCGCCAGAGTCGAGCGGCCTTGCGCGCGTCGATGGCGTCGAAAGGGTGACCGAACGCCTCACTCGTCCGTGTCTTGACCTCGATGACCACGAGCGCCCCGTGGTGATCCGCGACGATGTCGATTTCGCCCTGCGGACATCGCCAATTGCGATCGAGGATGAGATAGCCGCTACTGCTGAGGTGCGCGACGGCGCGGTTCTCACCGGCTCGTCCGAGTTCGTCTTTCGCTGCCATGCCCGAGAGCGTGACAGCCGCGGCCGGTCGCCGTGAGGGGGGAAGGCGCTTTCGGTGGAGGAGTCAGCGATTCACCGTATTGGGGAGGAGAGCCCCGCCGTGATCCTCAGTTGTCGAGCGAGAGCTCTTCGGGCAGCTGGAAGTCGCGACGCGAGAGCTCTTCGACGTTCACGTCCTTGAACGTCAGCACCCGCACGGACTTCACGAACCTGTCGGCCCGGTAGATGTCCCACACCCAGACGTCCGACATCGAGATCTCGAAGTAGAAGTCGTGCTCGGTGTCGCGGCGGACGACGTTGACATCGTTGGCCAGATAGAACCGGCGTTCGGTCTCGATCACGTACTGGAACTGCTGCACGACGTCGCGATACTCGCGGTACAGGGCCAGTTCGAGTTCGCGGTCGTAATCCTCGAAGACGTCGTCATCCATGGTCTCTCCATCCTAGGCGCGCATGGTCGCGCAGGTCGCACGGCGTCGACGACCCGGGCGCGTCCTGGCCCGCAGCCGACGTCCAGCCTCGTCTCGTCCGCGAAGCGAAGCAGTCAGAACAGCGTGGGGGCTGCGGCGATCGCCCAGGAGTGCCGGTGGTGCACGCTCATGCCGTGCGCCGAGATCGCCTCGCGGTGATCGAGGCTCGCGTAGCCCTTGTTGCGCGCCCAGCCGTACGCGGGCAGGTCGTCGTGCAGATAGGTCATGACGGTGTCACGGGCGACCTTGGCGATGACGGATGCCGCAGCGGCGCTCGCGCAGTCACGGTCGGCCTTGACGATGGGCTGGACGCGCAGGCCGCGCTCCCCCGCCGGGGTGATGTAGTCGTGGTTCCCATCGAGAATGACCAGCGCGTCTTCGGGGACGACACCGTGCGCGCGAAGGTCGGCTATCGCCCGGACGGCGGCGAGCCCGAGGGCGCGGATGATGCCGATCTCATCGATCTCGTCAGAGCTCGCCCACCCGACGGCACTGTGCTGGACGAAGGCCGCCGCGCGGGCTGCCACCTCGGGCCGGCGCGCCTCCGGGACGAGCTTCGAATCGCGCAGCCCGGCCGGAACGCGCTTGCGCGATCGCGCGGGATCGATCACGGCGGCGCCCACAGCCACCGGCCCCGCGAGCGCTCCGCGTCCGACCTCGTCGCACGCGATGATCAGCGCGTGCTCTTTGAGCATGCGCCGTTCGAGCGTCAGCGTGGGTTCGATCACGGGGTCGCCTCCGGGGCGGGCACCCCCGCGAAGACGTTGTGGTGGAAGTCGATGAGCCCGAAGCGCGAGAACGGCCAGGTGATCAGGAAGGCACGTCCGACCACGTTGTCGATCGGCACGAACCCCTGTCCGGGCTGATCCTGGTTGAAGCGGGAGTCCTTCGAGCTGTTCCGGTTGTCGCCGAGCACCCACAGCGAACCGGGGGGAACGGTGATGTCGTACGGAACGGGATTGGGGGCCGTAGCCCCGGGCGCGAGCTTCACGTACGGCTCGTCGAGGGGGACGCCGTTGACCGAGGTCTGCCCCAGGGCGTTGCAGCAGACGACATGGTCGCCGGGCGTTCCGATCACCCGCTTGATGAGGTGGTCATCGCTGTCGGGCGCCGAGAGGCCGAACAGCGACAGCACCCAATCCGCGCCCTCTTCCAGCGGTGGACGCGCGGGTTCGGTGTTCACCGGCAGCCAGCCACCCGGATCGCGGAAGACCACCACGTCGCCGCGCGAGTACTGCCCGAAACGCGGCGTGAGCTCGTCAACGAGGATCCGGTCCTGCTCGATCAAGGTGTTGTTCATCGACGCGGAGGGAATGTAGAACGAGCGCACCACGAACGTCTTGACGAGGAACGAGACGACCAGGGCGATCAGGATGATCACGACGATGTCGCGCAGGAAGGCGCCCCATCCCCGTCGTCGACGGTCCGGAGAAGCGGATGCCGTGGCATCCGGGGTCGACGCGGTCTGGTCGCTCATGCAAGATCCTTCACCAGGCTCGCCGCACACCGGAGAACCCGCAGCAACAAGGGTCGCACATCGCACGCCCTGCGCCGGACGGCGTGACCATGAAAACGCCGAACGCCCCGTGACGGAGCCACGGGGCGTTCGAGAGAGTCGACTCAGCGGTCGCGCTTCTCCTTGATCTTGGCCTTCTTGCCGCGGAGGTTGCGCAGGTAGTACAGCTTGGCGCGACGCACGTCACCGCGCGTGACGACCTCGATGTGGTCGATCACGGGGCTGTGGACCGGGAAGGTGCGCTCGACGCCGACCTGGAAGCTGACCTTGCGGACGCAGAAGGTCTCGCGCACGCCGTCGCCCGAGCGGCCGATGACGACGCCCTGGAAAACCTGGATACGCGAGCGGTTGCCTTCGGTGATGTTGACGTGCACCTTGACGGTGTCGCCGGGGGCGAAGGCGGGGATGTCGGAGCGGAGCGAAGCCGCGTCGACGGAGTCGAGGATCTGCATGATCATCACTTCCTGCGACCGCCACAGGTCGATCGCACGATAAGAGGGAAAAAGGTGAGGCGTGCCCGAGGCCGCGGATGCGGCGGGACTCCCCTGAGGCAGAGCCGGTCAGGGCACAAACGCCTATTCTGCCATGCCCCGCGAGCCGCACCAAACCGGCTCAGTGCCCCGGTCGGTTCTCCGGCACCACGATCACGTCGCCGACGGTCCGTGGGCGCGGCGGCTCGGACGTCGGGGGAATGTACGCGGTGCCGTCCTGCGCGTGCAGAACGGTCACCGAACCGCGCGCTTCGTTCCACAGCTGCGACAGCGACGACCAGAAGAGCACGAGCGCACCGACCACGCTGAGGGCCAGCAGAGCGAGGAACAGCCGCGCGTCGTAGAAGCCCAACGCGACGATGACGAGGTGCCAGAGACCGAGCCCGGCGATGTCGCGCCAGCCGGCGGCGCCGCTGAGCCTCACGCTGGCCCGCGCGCGGACCAGCAGCGTGAGGAGGATCTCCGAGACGAACACGGTCGGGGCCGCGATCAGCAGCCAGAGCAACGCCCACCCGCTTCCGCCGGCGAACACGATCCACCCGACGAAAAGCCACAGCGGCAGAACGAAGGCGGCAGGGAACAGCCATCGGAGGAACACTCGGCGAAGCACCATGGAGCGAGGCTACGCACCGTCACTGTGCAGCGCCTATGAGTGAGGAAGGCGTGCGACGGGCGGACGGGCGGGATCGGGGAGAATGGTCGGTGACGAAGGGAACCACCGATGATCGAACTGCGCACCCCTGCCGAGATCGAGGCGATGCGCCCGGCCGGCCGATTCGTCGCCGAGGTGCTGGCGACGTTGCGCGACGAGACCAAGGTGGGCACCAATCTCCTCCACCTCGATCGCCGCGCGCACGACATGATCCGGACCGCCGGGGCGCAGTCCTGCTACATCGACTACCACCCGTCATTCGGGGCGAGCCCGTTCGGAAAGGTGCTGTGCACCTCGATCAACGATGCGGTGCTCCACGGCCTCCCCCACGACTACGTGCTGCGCGACGGTGACCTCGTGTCGCTCGACTTCGCAGCATCCGTCGACGGATGGGTCGCCGACTCGGCCGTCTCGTTCGTGGTCGGCACTCCCCGCGACGAGGACCTCGCTCTCA
>NZ_JARHXC010000296.1:0-42895 GCF_029222405.1 Microbacterium sp. Kw_RZR3
TCAGGAGAGACGTCGGTGGCGAAGACGGGGCTCCCCGGCAGGTCGTCGTCGACGTCGTGGCGCAGAGCGAGAAGCAGCATCCCGGCGCCGAAGGCGGCGTCGGCGGGCGTTGCGACGGGGGAGGGCGCGGCGGCGGAGCTCCCGGATGCCGACGACGAGGCCGGGACGCCCGACACGCTCTGTGTGGCGAGGGGCGTCGGAGCGTCGGCGGGAACCGCGGGGGACGCGGGGGCGGCGATCTGCGTCGGCGGCGCGGAGTGCGCAGCGGCGGTGAAGAACGCGGCGGTCGCGCGAGCGTGCACGATGAGCGCGTCGGTGGGGTTGGCCGGGGGAGCCGTCGACGATGCGTCCACCAGCAGCGGGGACGCGGGGTCAGTCGCCACCGGCGCGGCCGGGGGCGTGACGACTCCGCCCGGGTCGACCGGCTCTACGGGCATCGGAACCGTCGGCACGACCGGAATCGAGGGGATGATGGGCGTCACCGGAGCGACGGGGTCGACGGAGGGAAGCTCGCCGACGATCACTGGAACCGTGCCGTCGACCGTGTCGCCCACGTCGGTGACGACGCCCCCGAGGCCCGTGTCGTCGACGATGGGTCCGACCACGGGCAGCGCCTCGACGGTGTCGACGACGGGCTCGACGATCGTGCCGCCCACGCCTGAGTCGACGACATCGGACACCCCCTGCGTCGCGTCGTCGATGATGGCGTCGACCGTGCCGAGTGCTCCACCGGTGACGTCACCCGCCGTGTCGGAGACGGCGCTCGCCGTGTCGGTGACGGTGTCGGTCACCGTGTCGGTGATCTCGGTGACCGGGGCCGCGACGGGCTCGGGCAGCGCTTCGGAGACGGTGTCGGAGACGGATGCCGCGGTGTCGGCGACGTGATCGGTGACAGGTTCGACGGCATCGGTGACGGGGCGGGCGACGTCGGCGACCGCATCGGTCGCGTCGTCGACGGTCGAGGCGATTCCGCCGAGCAGACCGGATCCCCCGCCGTCATCGGCCGACGCGGACGTCACCGAGAGGATGAGCGAGAGGAGCGCGAGGGCGAATGCCGCGCAGGCGCCGGCGATGAGCAATCGCAGCGTGTGCGACACTCCCCGCTTCGCCGTGGCATCCATCGATGCACCCCCAAAGAATCGTGAGCGACTCTGCGGCGGCAACGGTACGCCTGCGTCGGCGGGTTCGATAGGGCGGGGGTGAAATCTCGGTAGTCGGTAAGTAACCGCGGGATGACGGGCGACACGCCGGATGGGAAAAATGATTTGACAGCCGGGACCTTGGATGGCTAGGCGTCCGGCGAGTTATCCCCCGAGTTGTGCACATGCGAACCCCGTAGCGCACAACCTTCAAGCCGAAGTTCACGCAGGTTTCAAACAGAAAAGCTGTGGAGAGATTTATCCCTGGTTGGAGGGCTATTTTTGCCCAAAATTCGTATCCATCCACCTAGTTGTCCACAGTAGTTGTGCACAGACGTGGCGGCGTTTCCCGCAAACTCTCCACAGAGTTATCCACAGGTCTGTTTGCATGTGGAGACAGTGGTATCTAGCGTGGGGGCAGCCCCTCGGGCATCCCCCTCACCACCGGCGCGCGTCGATGTCGGATGTTGGTGATTTCATGCTGGCGAGATCGTCCCACCCGCAGCGTTCCCGACCTTCCCACGCGCGCGCGCGAGGAGGTGAGGGGGCGTCGGAGCACTGAAGGAGAGCACGTGTCGATCGCTGACATCGCCGAAGAGCGTCTCGGAAAAGCCCCGCGCCCCGAGCGCACCCCGCCGCACGACATGCTCGCCGAGCAGAGCGCTCTGGGCGGCATGCTCCTGTCGAAGGATGCCGTGGCAGATGTCATCGAGACCCTTCGCGGCCCCGACTTCTACGTGCCGAAGCACGAGCTGATCTTCGAGGCGATCCTCACCCTCTACTCGCACGGTGAGCCGACCGACGTCGTCGCCGTCACCGACGAGCTCATCAAGACCGGCGAGCTGCAGCGCGCCGGCGGGCCCGACTATCTCCACACCCTCACCTCGATCGTCCCGACCGCCGCGAACGCCGGTTACTACGCGTCGATCGTCGCCGAGCGCGCTCTGCTCCGCCGCCTCGTCGAGGCCGGCACCCGCATCGTGCAGATGGGGTACGCCGGCGAGGGCGACCCGACCGAGCTCGTCAACAGCGCGCAGGCCGAGATCTACAACGTCTCGGGCGACGACAGCGCCGAGGACTACATCCCCCTGACGGTCGCGGTGGATGCCGCCGTCGACGAGATCGAGGCCGCCCGTGGCCGCGACGGGTCGATGACCGGCATCCCCACCGGCTTCGCCGGTCTCGACCAGCTGACCAACGGTCTGCACCCGGGTCAGATGATCGTGCTCGCCGCGCGTCCCGCAATGGGTAAGTCGACGCTCGCGCTCGACTTCGCCCGCGCGGCCGCGATCAAGTCGAACGCGCCCTGCATCTTCTTCTCGCTCGAGATGGGCCGGTCCGAGATCGCGATGCGCCTGCTCAGTGCCGAAGGCGCCATCCCGCTGCAGAGCATGCGCAAGGGCACGCTCGACTCGCGCGACTGGACCACCGTCGCCGCCACCCGCGGCCGCATCAACGACGCGCCCCTCTACATCGACGACAGCCCGAACATGACGCTCGTCGAGATCCGCGCGAAGTGCCGTCGCCTGAAGCAGCGCGAGGGTCTGAAGATGGTCGTCATCGATTACCTGCAGCTGCTTACGAGCGGTAAGCGCGTGGAGTCGCGCCAGCAGGAGGTCAGTGAGTTCTCGCGTGCGCTGAAGCTGATGGCGAAGGAGCTGCAGGTTCCCGTCATCGCGCTCTCGCAGCTGAATCGTGGTGCCGAGCAGCGCGCCGACAAGAAGCCCGCCCTGAGCGACCTGCGTGAGTCGGGCTCGATCGAGCAGGATGCCGACATGGTCGTGCTGCTGCACCGCGAGGCCGCGTACGAGAAGGACTCCCCGCGCGCCGGCGAGGCGGATCTGATCGTGGCGAAGCACCGTAACGGTCCGACCGACACGATCACGGTGGCGTTCCAGGGGCACTATTCGCGATTCGCGGATATGGCGCCGGGGATGTAATCGATCGGTTGTAGAGATTGTTCTGGAATGTCCATTTCGCGGGTGGAACGCCTGCGCGGTGTCCAAATGGACACTTCGGCGGTTGTGATCTATCGCCCGCTGCCGACGCTGACAAGTTCAAGCGCTACATCGACCACGGCATGTACGAGGAGGTCAGCGCGGACAACGCGGACTTCTCGTAGGGCGCCGTCGGTCGATCTGGGCAGCCGCGTCGAGGGCGAATCGACGCCCCGCGGGACAGCCGTGCACTCGGTGAGCCGGAGAAGGCTGGCGTCCCCGAGCATCGGGCGGCGATGTCGGACCCCCTTCGTACACTCGATAGAAAAGCCCGACCGAAAGCGGAGTACGCCACGATGGCTCACCTGAAACAGCAGTTCAAGGATGCGTTGAGTTCCATCGAGCCTGGCGTTGACAAAGCCAATGCACCGGAGGCGCATCGGTTAGTCCGCGGAGCTCTCCTGGCTGACGCCAAGCTCTCCGAGTACGGAGTGAACCCGGTGTTGATCGGTTCCTACAAGCGAAGCGTGTCGATCAAGCGGGTGAAGGACGTTGACGTGTTCGTCCGTCTCCCCGATCTGCCTAGCGACGTCACCTCGAAGGAAATCCTCGACCGGTTCTTCACCGTCCTCCATGCCGAGTTCGGGCGTGATGACGACGGCCGTCAGCGGACCAAGCGACAGGATCGAAGTCTGCAGGTCTCGTTCCCCGACTACGGCCTCTACGTCGATGCCGTTCCCGCGCGTTCGCATTGGGACGGCGAGACGTGGGAGATCCCGCAGAAGGGCGACGATAACCAGTGGGTGCGCACCAACCCCGAAGCGCTGACGTCGCTATCGACGGCGATGAACACCGCGCACGACGGCTTTTACGTCCCGACGGTGAAGATGCTTCGCCAGACGCGGCGCGCGCTCCTCGGCAAGAAGAAGCCGGGGGGTTTCTTCTTCGAGGTCGCGACCTACCAGGCCTTCGCCTCGGGTCTGGTGACGGGCAGTGATCACGCGGAGTATTACGTGTCGGCGCTCAACGAGGTGAGCAAGATTGTCGAGAACTTCGTCACATACGGCATCGCGATCAGCGACCCCACACTTCCTGGGCACACCATCCGCATCCGCGCGACGGAAGACGAACTGGAGGCAGCTCGGAGTCGCTTCGTCGGCGCCGCCGCCGACGCACAGGACGCGCTACAGGAGGAGGACGAGGGCAAAGCCGCCCTCGCGTTCCAGAAGCTGCTCGGCAAGAACGGAGACGACGACACCGTCTTCCCGATGCCGCCAGGCTTCAACGATGACGGGTCGAAACGGGAGTTCGCGATCTCCGCTGGTGAACGGACCGTGCCGGCGGGCAGCAGGACCTTCGGTTGACGATCGCCGAGTACGACGAGTACGTCGCCTACTCCCTTCAGCACTTCGAAGAAGGCTTGATTCGCGCGGGCTTCGTCGAGGGCGAAACCGGGTGGCGAGGCACGATCGCGCATCCGGACGGGTCGACAGAGGTCGTGATCTCGTTTCGTGCCCGTTTTCCGTTCCACCCGCCGCGCGTCGTTCCCGTCGACCCAGACAGCGTCACCTGGTCCTGGCATCGAGAGCTGGACGGCGCGCTCTGTTTGGTCGCGGAAGACGACCACGACGACCTGTGGTGGACAGAGGCGTCGGCCTTCCTGGAGCACGTGACCGCGTGGTTCGAGCAGGCGGATGCTGGGTGGCCAAATGATCGGCCCGATCTGGATCTCGAGCGATACTTCCGCTCATCTGAAGACGGGCGCCTTTATCTCTACGACGACCTTGCCGGGTACCCCAACGGCTTCGTGCGATTCCGCCCAGGTAGCAACAACACGATGCGGATTGGAAGCGGCACCCGCCCGCCGAAGGCGTCCAAGCACAGCAAGGACCGCTTTGGCTATATTGCCGATCTCGGCGACATAGACGTTCCACCGCGATCCTGGCAGGACGTCGCAGCTCGCGTCGCCCCCGACGTGGACCTCGACCGGCGGATCCGGAACCACCTGGTCGACATCGTCGTGCTCATCTACCGTCGCGGCATGCATGACGGGGCGATCGTCCTCGAAGTATGGCCGACGAAAGATGGGGGCACCGCCGTCCGGCGCCTCCGCGCGGCATCCGACACCATCGCGGCGAAGACGGCCCGCGCAGGGGCAGTTGCGCCTCTGCTCCACGAAGCTCGGGTCGCGATCGTCGGCGTCGGCGCGCTTGGCTCCTTCACGGCCGATCTGCTCGTGCGCGCCGGCGTGCGCCACTTGACGCTTGTCGACGACGACATCGTCATGCCCGGTAACGTCATCCGCCACCTCGTCGGGCCGGAGATGGTCGGGTTGTCGAAAGTCACCGCGGTCAGACGACATCTCATCGCCCGGCATGAGATCGCCGCAGACGACATTGAAGAGCTCGACGATGCTGTCTTGTCCGGGGACGTCGCCATGGAACTTCTGACGAGTCACGATCTCGTCGTGGATACCAGCGCCGACTTCGCCACGACCGCGCTCCTGCATGTCGCGGCCAGGTCCGCGCGGAAACGAATCGTCTCTGCCTCGATTCAGAACGACGGCGCCACCTACCGCGTCGACCTGCTCCCGCCACTCGAGGGCGCCGACCCGCTTCCGAGCTCGAGCGTCGACGTCGACCAGCAGCCGGCCGCAGCGTTCGAAGCCGGATGTGGCAGCCCGATCTCGCCAACACCACCCCACGTCGTGGTCGAGGCGGCATCTGTGACCGTCCGTCACGTCATCGGTCTCCTCACCGGAAGTCCCGTCCACTCCTCAGGGGAAGTACGAAACCTGGTCGACCTAGCAAGGACTCCCTAATGACTCGATCCGCTCCGAGCATCGACATGCGCGCTGACGCGCACGAGACGATCGCATCCGCGACGGCGAAACGGCTACCCCTCGAAACCGGCGGCATCCTCCTCGGGTACCGCGAGATAGACAACGTCGTGATCACTCACGCCCTCGTGGTTGATGGCGGCGGCGCGACAAAGGACCGTTACGTCCGCGACGACGTTGAGGCGAATGAACAGCTCGCAAAGTTCCTCTCGGATAGAGCAGAGGACGACCCAATCGGCTACGTCGGTGAGTGGCACAGCCATCCCGCACCGTCCGGCCCGAGCACAATCGACCGCAACGCAATGCGGGCCGCCGCCAAAGCCGCTGACGGCCCCGTCGCGCTCGTCATATTCACGCCTGGCGAAACTGGCGCGTACTTCGGCCTGATCGCACGACGTCAGCGACTCGGCCGAGTCGTCACGCGTGATGCGAACGTGACCCTCCCCGCGCCTCGATTCGGTGCGCTCGGTCCGCTTCCTTACGGCGCAGTTCGAGGTGATGGGCCCGTGTTCATCTCGTATCGACAGTCCGACGGGACACAGCAAGCGGAGTCCTTCGAGAACCTGCTCAGAGCTGCGGGTGTCGTCGTTTGGAGAGATCGCGTAGACCTGCGACCAGGGACGACCACCGACCGGCTCGAGCAAGCGCTCACCGAAGGACTTTCGGCAGGCGTGCTCGTCGTAACTCCCGACATCGTCGACAGCGAGATCGTCCGCGAACGCGAACTCCCCCGACTTCTCCAGCTCGACGAGGATCCCGCGTTCAGTCTGTGCATCGCCAACAAGATCGCACGGGCGGGAAGCGGGTCGAAATGCGACTACGACGCCCCCGACCGACTGCTGAGACTCTCGCCAGCACGAATTATGGCCGACAAGAAGCAAGCCAACGTTCTCGACCCCGCAGGCGAGCTCGAAATCACTCGCGACCTCCTCATGCACCGCATCGAACAACGCCGACCTGAGATCCGCGCCGGGGGCCGAGATCTCACCATTCGAGTACAGAGCCGCCCTGCTCCGTCCGCCGTGGATGCCGACCACGACGACCTTCACATGCGGATCAAGGAGGCCACCGAAGGACGGCTCCCGTCGCCCCACGGCCTCGAGCTCCTCCGGCGAACGCTCCCGCTGACCGGTGACGCTGTGTTCGCAGCAGGCGCGCAGCGCGTGCAGATCTCCGGCGGAGCACACCTCTCAATCGGACTCGCCCTCGGAGCGGCTTTGCCCGAAACCAAGATCGGCAACGTCACGGTTCTCGATGTGCAGAACAATGCCTGGGAGTCCACACCAACGAGCAACGATCCGGGCGCGACCCAACTCAACGTGGAGTCGCTCGCCACAGAGGTCACCCAGCCGAGCACCGGGGCGGACCGAGTCGCGGTCTTCGTAACGCTCACCGCGGCCCCGGACCTCACGGCGTTCGAGCGCCTCGTGCGCGAATCCCTAGAGGGCTTCGTGAGCGTGGAGATCGTCTCCCTCACAAGCTCCGGTCGGATCGATCCCCGGGAAGCGGGGAGCCTCGGGCAATCCGTCGCTCAGCACCTCAAGCGCCTGTCTGCAGATCATGGGCGGGCCGAAGTACATCTCGCCTTCCACGGCCCCTTCCCTATGGCCGTGCTTGTCGGGCGGTACCTCAATACGCTTCGCACCATCGCCTACGAATGGGACGGCGACACGATCAGCGGTCCCCGCTACCGACCGGTGCTCGCCATCGAGCCGGGAGTCGCCGGTGGTCCGATCACCGAAGTACTCCTCGAACGTCGGAACTGAGCACAGTCGTCCGTGACCCCTCCATTACCGCGCCGGCGCGCGACCTCGGAAGCGACGTGCTCGGTCCCGCCGCGGAGCGCTCCCGGACGATGACCGCAATCGGCTCCTCTCCCCCATGAAGGCCTCCGAACCATGCGTCAACGAGAGCAATGAGATTGGCGCGATCGCGAAAGCATCAACGCCGATGTGGACACTCGGTGCCCGAGGCCGGTCTCGGGATTGTGGCTGTGGCCATGCATCAGAGGAAGCCCGTGGTCGACGGCGCGACGTAGCGATCATGCCACTGCCCATTCACCGAGTAGCGTCATGCGACGCCGGCAGACGGCTCTTCGCGCAGGCGCCGGGCACGGCCTCGGGGAGGCTCGTCCAGTCCGCCTCCTAAGGCAGCGGCACGAACCGGTTCAGGGCACGGTTGGTCTTGGAACTGCGCGGGCGGCAGGGAATTGTCCGAGCGGTTCCTGCAACTGCCTAGAGCGGCGTCCGTGTGGGGCTCACGCGGAGAACTCGAACTTTCGTTTCAGAGAATGGCCCCAGGCGTAGTCCTTCGTCTCGCGCTGAATGCGCCCCAGGACAATGCTGGGGGCAATGCCGAGATCAGCGGCAATCTCCTGCACGGCGGCGATGTCTCTGCCCCTGGGTAGGGTCGCTGCGATCGCGGGCGAGATGAGGAGGTCGGACGCCCACGTGTTGGCCTCGTCTTCCGCTGTGGTGTGATCGCCGCTTAGATACAGGTCTTTGTCTCCGTGCAGGAGGACGTGCCCGAGCTCGTGGAACAGGGTGAACCAAAGCTGGTCGTCGGATTTCCAGAGAAGCGAGAGCTGGATTAGTGGGCGGCCCCCTATCCAGCGCGTCGCACCGTGGATGCCGAGACCGGGCACGGCAGGGATGAAACACAGGACGACCCCCACAGCATGGAGGCTGTCGATAGCGGTGCGTACGGCATCGAGAGGCTCGTCTGACGCAGTGAGTGCGCGCAACTCCGGCAGGAGCGCGTGTAGCCCGGGACGATCGAATGGCGGCCCGTCACTGCGCTCGCCGGAGCTGTTCTCCGCGAGAGCGAGCCACGTCGCGAGCTTGGCTACGTCGTCACGCGCTGTCGCTGTCCGGCGGTAAGCGACACTTCCGTGGCGCCAGGTCGTCCAAAACGCGTCCAGATCAGCGACACGGAGGATCTCGAGGAGTTGCCGTACGGTACCTGCTCGATCTCGTGCGTTGGCCGTGACGTAGCCGAACTTGCGAAGGTACTGCAGGGGAAAGGCTTTGGCCCGGTCATACTGCGCAGCCAGCTCTTGCTCGGAGGCGAGGCGCGCCAGGTCTCCACGATAGGTCGACTCGTAAAGGTTCCAGAGCCGCGCCGGAATCCCGGTGACACGCTCGAGATCGAGTGCCACCTGATGGGACAGGGGAGCCTTGCCGCTCAGCAGCTCGCTTACATGCTTGCGCGAGGTGCCCAGCCGGCGCGCGAGCTCAGCTGCATTGAGGTCTTCGTCCTCCATCCACTCGGCGATGAAGTCGCCAGTGGTGACGATGTAGTTCGGGGTGGCGGTCATGACGGCTCCTTTCCTGCTCGGATGGTTACTTGCGGTGATAGTCGACGATCTCGACGATCAGTACGGTGGCGTCGTCTCCGTCCGGGTCGACGATCAGTCGCCAATTCGGGGACAGTCGCGCTGACCACTGTCCGGCTCGATTGCCATGAAGCTCTTCCCAGCGGCCGCGACCCTGGAGGAGTAGTGGCATGTCAGTCGTTGCTCGGAGGTCGAACAGGCGCAGCTTCAGCGCCTTCGCGACGGGCACCCCGAAACGCTTCTGCATCTGACGTTCGTCAGTGCAGACTCGCTCGAGGTCGGCGTTCGCGTACCGCAGCTGCATCTACGTATGTTACCTAAATCGTAACACTTGCCATTGTTGGTACGGGAGATCGGATGCGGTTCGCGATAGGCGTGAGCGGGCAATTCGAGGTGAGGTCGGCAATCTCGCAGCTGGGGCCGGAATGAGTTGCCCCAGTTAGTTGTTGCGTCAACTAACCGCGGTCGGACCGTCCGATCCGCAGGCCGAAGGACGTGTTCGATGACCGCTTTCGCGCTGACCTGGCGCCCGTCTCCCCTTCACACCGTCGGCGCGGCGGCCGACGCCACGCGCATGGACACGGTCGAACTCCTCGTCGGAGACCTCGACGCGCAGACGGAGTTCTACCGCCGCGCTGTCACTCTCGACGTGCTCGACCAGTCCGGTCCGCGCGCAACCCTCGGGCGTGACGGTATCCCGATCGTGACCCTCACCCACACGCCCGACCTGCCGCCCTTCCGCCGGCACGATGCCGGGCTGTACCACACGGCCATCGCGTTCCCCGATCGCGCGGCGCTCGCCGCGGCGGTCATGTCGATGGCCCGTCACGCGGGGCATCTGTACGAGGGCGCGACCGATCACACGTTCAGCAACGCCTTCTACTTCCACGACCCCGAGGGCAACGGCATCGAGCTCTACTGGGATCGCCCGGTCGAGGTCTGGCAGAACAAGCCCGCCGGATGGATGCCGCAGAACCTGGCGATCGACCCGAACGCGTTCCTCCGCGAGCACTTCGACCCCTCGCGCGAGAGCACCGACGAGGCCACGATCGGCCACGTGCACCTGCAGGTCGGCGACATCGCGACGGCGCGCCGCTTCTACGTCGACACCCTCGGCTTCGACGTCGTCATGGACCTCGGGTCCGCGCTGTTCATCTCCGCCGGCGGCTACCACCACCACATCGGCATGAACACGTGGCACAGCGCCGGCGCCGGCCCCCGTGCGGTCTCGCTCGGCCTGGGCGATGTCCGTCTCCGGATGCCAGAGCGCAGTGACGTGCTCGCCCTCGCCGATCGTGCACGCCACGCTGGCATCGCCACGGAGGACGACGGGCGGAGTCTCCGGCTCCGCGACCCCTGGGGAACCCTGTTGACCGTCACGCCGGAAAAAGGTGCGGCATGAACGCGGCGATCTCTCTCCTTCCGCGCGCGGAGGTGCGCACCGAGGTGCGTATCCCGCTGCGATTCGCCGACGGCTTCGAGACCACCGCGCGGGTGTCGACCTTCCGTCACCTCGCCGACGGTGCCGAGCACCTGCTCCTGTCGTTCGACGGAACCTCACCGAGCGACGACGTTCCCCTGGTGCGGCTGCACAGCGAGTGCCTCACGGGCGACGTGTTCGGTTCGGAGCGGTGCGACTGCGGCCCGCAGCTGCGCGAAGCCGTCGAGCGGCTGTCGATCGAGGGTGGCGCGCTGCTCTACCTGCGGCAGGAGGGCCGTGGCATCGGGCTGTACGCGAAGCTCGACGCGTACGCGTTGCAGGATGCCGGACTCGACACCTACGAGGCGAACACCGCCCTGGGGCACGGGGAAGACGAACGCGATTACACCGCGGCCGCGCAGATGCTCGATGCGGTCGGACTCCGCGGCATCCGGCTTCTGACGAACAATCCCGACAAGGTCGCGCAGCTGACCGCGCTCGGGATCACCGTCCATGGCGTCGTGCCGACCGGAGTGCACCTGACGGCGGCGAACGCTCGCTATCTGCGGGCGAAGCGCGATCACACCGGCCACCACCTCGACCTCGGGGTAGCGTGAGGGCGCGGTAGCCCTCCCGCTCCCGACGTTCGGAGTACCTGATGACCTACGCCGTTCCGCGCATGACCCCCGAAGAGGGCGAAGCCTGGCTCGGACTCTTGCGCGTCTGCAATCTGTTGCCGAGCGAGCTCGATGCGCAGTTGTCGCGCGACTCCGGGATGACGCATTACGAGTTCGGCCTCATGTCGTACCTGCGCGCGATGCCCGAGTCGACGGCATCCATGACCGAAATCGCCGAGGCCACGAACGCCACCCTTCCGCGGGTGTCGCACGTGTGCCGGCGGTTGGAGGGGCGGGGGCTGGTCGAGAAGTCGATCTCGGCCGCCGATCGACGCGTCAGCATGGCCACTCTGACCGCGGCGGGGCGACGGGAGTTGATTCGCGCGACGCCTCGACACATCGCCACCGCGCGCCGGCTCGTGATCGACGCGCTCTCGCCGGAAGATCTGGCTCACCTCTCGCGGATCACCGCGATTCTCGGGAAGAATCTCGATCCGTTGCACCGGTTCGGCCCCCGGGGATGAAGGAGCGCTCGATGATCACGCGTGTCGGTGAACCATGAAGCTTCTGCTGACCTCCGGTGGTGTCACGAACGACAGCATCCGTGCCGCTCTCGTCGAGCTGCTCGGCGAGCCGATCGAGGAGTCGCGCGCGTTGGTGATCCCGACGGCGCAGTGGGGTCACCCGATGTGCACGCCCGAGAGTCTGTGGCGGACCGTTTCGGGGAGGACGCGTCTCGTCGAGCTGGGCTGGGAGTCTGTCGGGGTCCTCGAGCTCCTCGCTCTGCCCACCATGCGTCGCGAGCGCTGGGAGCCGTGGGTGCGAGAGGCCGATGTCCTCCTCGTCGACGGAGGCGAGGCGATGTACCTCGCGCACTGGCTGCGCGAGTCGGGGCTCGCTGACCTGCTTCCGTCACTGTCAGACACGGTGTGGGTCGGGGTGAGTGCCGGCAGCATGGTGCTGACGCCGCGCATCGGGCCGGAGTTCGTCGAGTGGCAGCCGGACGGCACCAACGAGACTCTCGGTCTCGTCGGGTTCTCGATCTTCCCTCACCTCGACTACCCGGGCTGGTCGTCGAACACCACGGAGAGCGGGCGGCGATGGGCGTCGAAGATCGGCGTGCCGGCCTACGCGATCGACGACGAGACGGCCCTCATGGTCGAGGGCGATGAGGTGCGCGTGGTGTCGGAGGGGCACTGGGAGCACTTCGCAGGCGGGGCTTAGCCGGGGGCTCGATCAGCCCCGGAGGGCGTGGTCGACGGGCATCGCGCGGGTCCAGCCCTGCTCGTGCAGCCGCTGCGTCCCGGTGAGGATCAGGTCGAGGGCGAAGCCGAACTCGGCGTCGTCGTCGCAGGCCTCTCCCGCGTGCGGAGAGGTGGTGGTCATGCGCACGATCGCGGGATACGACGCGGCGAAGGCTGCCATCGCGCGCGCACGTTCGTCGGGATCGCTGGGCGGTTGGGGGGTCGGCAGCACGTCGCGCGTGAAGCCCCACATGCGTGTCGAGAGGGCGTGCATCGTGTGATGCACGAGGTCGGCCGAGAGCCCGCCGGCGAACATGCCCGCCATGAGGGCGTCCATGTGCCGCAGGGTCAGCGGGGTCGCGAGCGGGCGCGTCTCGATCGCTTCTCGAGCCCAGGGGTGCGCGGCGAACGCCGCTCGGGCCGCGAAGATCCGCGCCCGGGTCGCGTGCATCCAGTCGCCTTCGGCGTCGACGTCGGGGATGCCGGCGATCACGTGGTCGAGCATGTTGTCGATCAGCTCGGAACGGTTGGCGACGTGGTTATACAGCGCCATCGGGGTGACCTTCAGCTGGTCGGCGAGGGCCCGCATGCTCGTCCGATCGAGTCCCTGCTCGTCGGCCATCGCGACCGCGGCCTCGACGACGCGCTCCCTGTCGAGGCGCGGCAGAGTTGACATATGTACAGCGTATATCCATACTCTCGATCATGCAGGCATACACCGTATATACCGACGCTCCTCCATCCGTTTCGCGGCACACCCCGCGCCAGCACGCCCGCGCCGCCGGCATCCTCTACTTGGTGACCCACGTGACGTCGGTCGTCGCCGTGGTCGCGTATGGTGCCGGGCTTCTCCCGGCGGGAATCACGCTCGAGTTCGCCCTCGCGATCGGGTGCGCGGGGACGGGGGTGCTGCTCTGGCACCTCCTGCGCGCCTTTGGGCCGGTCCGCGCCGCGACCTTCGCTCTGCTTCGCGCGGTCGAGGCGGCGGTCATCATCGCCGGGACGCTGCCGATGCTCGCGATGATGTGGGCGCCGTCGGCTGGGGGCGCGGTGGCGGAGGTGGCATCCGCGATGCACACCGCCTCGTTCCTCGTGGGTCAGGGCTTGGTGATCAGCGTCAATACGATCGTGCTGGGGTGGCTGCTGTGGGACGCGCGCGTCGTGCCCCGCGCGCTCGCCGCGCTGGGCCTCGTCGGAGGCGCGCTCGTGCTCGCGAGCAACCTCTGCCAGCTGTGGGCGGTCATCCCTCTCAATGGGCCGGTCGCCGGGGTGGCGGCACTGCCGGTGTTCGCGTTCGAGGTCTGGCTCGCGATCCTGCTCATCGTCCGCGGGTTCCGGGAGCCTGTCGCTGCGGACCTCTCCGCCCAGCCGAGTGGCCCGATAGGGTCACCGGCATGACCGATCGCGCCGTCCCGAACCTGCCGTCCCGCGACTTCGACGCCACCATCGCGTTCTACGGCGGGTTCGGCTTCGAGCAGGACTACCGGGACGAGGGCTGGCTGATCCTCCGGCGCGGCGAGCTCTCGCTGGAGTTCTTCCCTTTCGCCGACCTCGATCCCGCCAGCAGCTCGTTCATGTGCAGCATCCGCGTCGACGACGTCGACGAGTTGTACCGGCGGATCACGGCGGCCGGCGTCGTCGAGAAGACGGTCGGGTTCCCGCGCGTTCACCCGGTGGCGACGCAGCCGTCGGGTTTGCGGATCGGGAACCTGATCGACATCGACGGCACGCAGTTGAACCTGATCGAGAACCCCGTGCCGTCGTACGTGGACTGAGCTTTCCTAAGCTCTTGCCATGAGCGTGAATCTGCGGGTGGGTCCGATCGCGTATCCGGTCGGCCGCGCTGACTTCCTCGGGTCGTTCTTCGACACCGTCACGGTTCGGCTCGAGGGCGGTGCTCGCGGCTCGCGGTTTCCGACGCTCGCGACTCTCTACCGGGATGGTGAGTTGTCTCCGGATGCCGCCGAGCTCGCGCGCGCGGAACTGGTGAACGTCGAGCGCGAGCTGCGGCAGCACCCGCCCGTCGGCGTGGTCTGGGATATCGACAAGCCGGGCCTCGTTCCGCCGTGGGGGAGTGACATCGCCGAGACGATCACCTCGCTCGGCGACTACTTCGTGACGGCCGATGGGCGGCAGCTTCTGCGGTGATGGATGCCGCTCTGGATGCGAGCGCTCAGACGGGGAAGCCGTTGCGAATCGTCTGAGGCCTCCGAGTCGCTTCACCGAGCACTCCGCGCTCGACCCGGATCCACATGTTCGAGGCAATGGATTGACCCCAGCTGTTGGCGGTTTCGGCTCGCGCTGTATGTTCAGCTACGCCTCGAGGTTGCCGCGAGCTCGATTGAAGCTGGCAACGAACTCTGCACGGGTGTTGCCCAAGGGGAAGGCGATCGGACCATCCTGGAGCAGCGTGAGCCCCGCGTCGCGTAGGGGGCTTGCGAGCATTGGGTAGAGGTCCGCCTTGACGACCACCACACCATCGGGATTCAGCTGAGCCGCGCGCGCCACGCAGTTTGGCACTGACTGAATCAGGGAACGCCGTCGTTCTTGGCCGGTGAGAGCGTTGACAGGATGCGGGGCCAGGTCGATCAGAAAGAAACCATCAGATTGGAGCCGCTCGAGCCACGGGCCCTTTCCTGTTCGCTTGAGATCGTCCTTTGCGACTCCGTACATCGCCTCAACGACGCCTCGGAACAGATTGTCGGCGCCGAGCCTATCCGCGTAGAAGAACCGGCGATTGCTGAGGTCGCCGCGGTCGTCGGGGGCGCTCTCCGCAATCATCAGGAGCTTCACATGCTCCGGCTTCCAGCGAGCTCGAAGCTGCGAGTACCAGGGCTCTTCGGTGATCACGAGTGCCTTTGAGCAGGAACAGTCGTCATGATCGCGATCATACTTATCGCGACGTTGGAGCCACCGGGCACAGAGCGGATTGCCGCTCCTACCTAGGAAGCCCAGAACCCCAGAGCGCAGAGCAGCCGCGTCTCGTCATCGGCATCCGCGGGCGGCTCGATGGCTGGCGGGAACACGCCCCACTGCCGCCACTCGTCAGCGTGTGGGACCACGTGCTCGTTGAAGCCGGCGACCAGCTCGGGGGACAGGTGGAACGGGATGCCTAAGTGCTTCGCGATCGAGTACCCCTGGAACGCGCGGTAGGTCGCGAGGTGCGCGAAGCCTTCGCCGGCCGGGTAGTCGCCGTAGGTGAAGCGGAAGGTCTCGGCGATGTCGCCCGCCTTCACGGCTGCCGTCGCCGTGTCGTTGAGCGCGTCGTAGGAGGCGATGGGGTCGTCGCCCAGAAGTTCGGCATCGGCGTGGGGGTCGCCGTCGGCCGTCGCGCGGCCCGCGATGACGTCAGGGATTCACGCTTCGTCGTACGCGTGTCGCCCGAGGATGCCCAGCAGCGTGGGCGACTCGAGCTGGCTCCACTCCTTCGGCACGGGGGCGGAGAAGTCAGCGGGATCGAGCTGGTCGATGACCTCGCGCAGCGCGGAATCGGCGTCGAGAAAGAGGGTAGCTGGGGTCATGGTGGGGAGGGTACTCCGGGGGTCGGACATGGGTCAGAGCAATCCTCGAGCGCCTCAGGTCGGTGTCATAGTCCACAAGCTGCGCCAGTACAGGCGTGAGTAGACGCTGGCGGTGGCACTTCTGGTGTTCTCTTCGACCACCCCGCTGTGCGCCAAGACAGTTGAGCGTGCGTTCCCAAACGGCCGCTCACGATCATCTAGGCTCCGATACCACGGCCGAGCCACAACGGGCCTCAGGGGGATGTCATGACCATCGATACACGCCAGATCATCGGCGATTCCATCGACGACCTGGCAGAAGGCCTCCGTCCGTTCATCGAGCGGGTGTTCACGGAGCGTCTCCCTCAGGGGCCGTCGTGGGTACAGGTCATCGCTCACAAAGACGAGCTCGCGGGCAGACCCGCCTCACACCATCACGCGAACGATGTCGGACTGATGCTGCGAGTGATGACCGAGAAGTTGGGCAACCTCGGCTACCCCTTCGACGGGCATCTTTCGCGGCAAGCGACGAACTGGGCGAGTGAGATGCGCGAGGTGCGCAACAAACATGCGCACCAGGTCGAGTTCAGCCCCGCCGAAACCTATCGGGCTCTTGATTCGGCGGAGTTGCTCCTTCGCGAAGTGGGCGCGGCCGACGAAGCGCAGCGGATCGCGGCGCGCAAGCCGACGGTGCTGTCGGCGCTGGGCGGTGGATCCACCGGCCACACCCTTCCCGCGCCGCCGAGCGCGCCCCTTCCCGCGCCACCGGCTGTTCCCCTCCCGTCGTCGGCCGAGCCGGTGGCCACCACCGCGCGGCCCACAGAGTCAGCGACACCGCCGCTCACCCGCCGTCAGTTGCGCGAGCAGCCCGAGACGGACGCGTCGGTGCCCGCACCTGCGCCGACGCCGAGCGCGCGTCTTTCGCTCGACGCGGTCAGCGAGCTCAGCTATGCCATGGCGCACGCCCGCATCGTGCCCGTGCAGGAGGTACGGGTCTCGTACGCCGGGCCCGAGCTTCGCGGAGCGTCGCTCGAGATCGAGGCCGCGACGGCCAGTGGATCCCTGGGGGCTCCCAAAGTCGTGATCCTCGACCTCGCGCCCGGTCTCAAGACACTCGCGGGGCTCGACCTGCTCTCCCTCGATCCCGCTCCGATGCTTCAGGTTGACACGGAACAGCCTGGCTCCATCACTCTCACTCTGCGCGGACCGGACGGCGGATTGATCGCCGAGCATCGGCATCCGGTCACTGTGCTCGCCGCGAATCAGTGGATCGCCCGGGAGCTGCACCTCGGCCTCGAGCTCCTGGCATCCTTCGCTCAGCCGCAGGCGGCCGCGCTGACGCCCGTCCTGCAGCGTGCCTCGGACCTGCTGGGGCAGTCGAGCGGTCGCACGGAGCTCGACGGTTACCAGAGCGACAACCCGGCGAGGGTGGATGCCATGGTGGCGGCCATCTGGGATGCCGTGCGCGAACGTGACATCCGCTATGCGGAGCCTCCGGCGAGCTGGGGCCTGCGCGGTCAGAAGATCCGCACGCCGCAAGAGGTGCTCGAAGGGCGACTCGGAACGTGTCTCGACACGACGCTGACGCTCGCCGCGCTGCTCGAGCAGATCGGGATCAACTCGACGCTGTGGATGGTGAACGGACACATCTTCCTCGGGTACTGGCGGGAGAACGGCAGCCTCGGACTGCCCGCGACCACCGACAGCGAAGAAGCGGTCAACCTCACGAAGCTGGGCCGGATCTCGTTGCTCGAGACGACGAAGGTGACCGGCGGTCCAGCATCCGCCACGTTCGACGTCGCCCGCGCCGCGCCCCAGGTGTACCTCGAAGCGCGTCGGGACGAGATCCTCGGCATCACCGACGTGCGCGCCGCCCGTGAGAACGGCATCTTCCCACTGCCCAGTCGTACCGTGGGTCCCGATGGTGAGGTGACCGTCGTCGAGTATCGACCGCCGGATCGCGTCCTGGTGCCGTTCGTCGCCGACCAGCGCGATGCGCAGGGTCGCCCACTGGCTCCGCCGCGGGTGGCGCAGTGGAAGAACGCTCTGCTCGACCTGAGTCTGCGCAACCGGCTCATCAACTTCACGAGCCGTGCCGGGTACCAACTCGCGGTGCCGGGCACGGCACTCGGTCGGCTCGAGGACATGATCAACGGAGGCGCGAGCGTCACTCTTCTCGCGTCCGACGATGTTCCCGAGATCGCGCGAGAGCGTGGCATCCGCTTCGGTCGCGACCGCGACGAGGCCGAACGAGAGGCGCTTCTGGCCGACAAGAGGCAGGCGCACCTGACCGATGTCACACAAGCGGCCTACACAACGAGGCTGCGTGCACTGGCCGCGAAGGCAAAGACCGTCACCGAAGAGACCGGCGCAAACAACCTGTACCTCGCGTTCGGCACCCTGCGCTGGGAGTTCAACGACCGGCAGCTGCAATCGCCGCTCATTCTCGTCCCGGTGACGTTGGAAAGTGTGTCGCGTGGACAGTCCTTCCGTCTCGTCCTCGACGAGGCGGGCGCGTCCACGCCGAACTACTGCCTCCTCGAGAAGCTGAAGGTGAGCTTCGGCATCGAGGTCCCCGGGCTCGCGAATCCGACGACGGATGCCGCGGGGATCGACCTCGGCGCCGCGTTCGATGCGGTGCGCCAGGCGATGATCGACGCCAAGCGGCCCTTCGTCGTCGAAGACACCGTGCACCTCGGCATCCTGCAGTTCGCGAAGTTCCGCCTGTGGAAAGATCTCGACGACAACTGGGAAGAGCTCGCGACGAACTCGCTCGTCACCCACCTCATCAGTTCGCCGAATGAGGCGTACGTCGACGCTGTACCGGCGCCGGTCGACGTCGATCTCGACGCGCTCTCGGCGCAGGTTCCCGTCTCCGCGGACTCTTCGCAACTCGAGGCCGTTGTTGAGGCCGTGGAGGGCCGCACGTTCGTGCTCGAAGGTCCTCCGGGCACCGGCAAATCGCAGACCATCACGAACCTGCTGGCTCGGTCGTTGGCTTCCGGCAAGCGCGTGCTCTTCGTCGCGGAGAAGCGCGCGGCGCTGGAGGTCGTGAAGGATCGATTGGATGCCGTCGGGCTCGGCGCCTTCTCACTCGACCTGCACGACAAGGGCGCGCGGCCGAATGCCGTGCGCGAGCAGCTCAGGGCAGCGCTCGACGCCACCGCCCGGCCCGATCGAGCGGCGCTGTCCGCGCAGCGCGAGGCGGCGGAGTCCAGTCGGGGCGCGCTGTCGCGCTACGCGCAGCGGGTTCACGAACCGAACGCGGCGGGTCTGTCCCTGTACTCGGCTCGATCGCAGATGTTGGCATCCGCCGCGGACATCCCGCCCTTGGATGTGCCGCATTCCCTGGTTGCGTCGGGCGATCACATCGACCAGCTGCGCACACTTCTGCGAGAGCTGCCGGCGGTCAGCGATCTCGCCCGCCCGGCAGCGACGCATCCGTGGGGGTTCGTCGACGATCCCGATATCGACGCGGTCTCGCTGCATAGCGCGGCGCGCACTTTCGACGACGCGCTCGCGGCCGTCGGTCTGAGCGAACTGCTGTCTCGCGTGCGCGATCCGCAGCAGCTCGAAGCGTGGGCGGGTGTCGCTCGTGCGCCGCGCCATCCTCTCAGTGCCCTCGACCGTGTCCAGCTCCAGTCGATTGATGACCTCCTTCGGCGGCTGGCAGCGGCCGCAGCGCAGCCGCCTGCATGGCTCGGCCAGGTCGATCCGCGGGTGCTCTCGCGGGACGTTCGCGAGATTCACGCAGCCGCCCTGGCCGCGGATGAGTCGTCGTTCTTCGGTCGCAAGAAGCGTCGGCGTGCGGTACTCGCCCAGTTCGCGACCGACCTGCGCGTCGAGCAGGCCGCGATCGACCTGCGCAGCCTGTCGGCACTGACCGGCGCCATGGCCGAGACGGCCGCCCAGGTCGACGAGATACGTGGTGAGCTGCAGCGACTGCCCGTCGTCGTCGCGGCCCCCGACGTCAATCCCTACATGCCGGGCACAGCCGACCAGGTCGTGGCCGCCCTCAGGTGGGTGGGTTGGCTTTCGACAACGCTCGCATCCGATGCCTCGACTGCCGGAGATCTCCGCTTGGACCTGCGCCGGGTGTATGAGACGACGACCCCGGATGTGGCGGCGGCTGAGCGGTACGCGGCGCTCGCTGCGGCGTGGCGGGCGACAGTCGCTGCTGCGGGAGGTCGCGCGTCGCCTGACCAGCTCGCCGCCTGGGCCGGAGATGAAGGAGTCGCATCGACCTGGGAACGCACACGTGCGGCGCGCAACCTGGCGACGACCCAACCTGTCACCCTCGGCCGCTGGATCGACCTGCTCCGGCACGTGGAGCCCCTTCGGCGCCAGGGGATGAATGTGGCGCGGGAGGCGATTCTGGCCGGGCGCATCCGTGCCGACGACGCGGCGCTCGCCTTCGACAAGGGCGTCGCGGCGGCGTCCCTCGGTGAACGCGAAGACGCGACCGCGCTCAGCGACTTCGATCCCGCGGCGCATAACCGGACGATCGAACGGTTCGCTGCGAGCTCGGCAGCCATCCGCGGCGAGCTTCCGCGGGCTCTGCCAGCTGACATCCTCTCCCAGCGGCGGTTCGACCCGACCTTCGACGGCGGCGACATGGGCGCGCTCAAACGTCAGCTCTCGCGGCAGCGGGGTGGGGACAGCGTGCGGACGCTCATGGACAAGTACGGCGAGCTGATCACCCAGATCACGCCGTGCATGCTCATGAGCCCGGAATCCGTCGCGCGATTCTTCCCGGCTCGAGCCGGGATGTTCGACATCGTGGTGTTCGACGAGGCTTCGCAGATCCGCGTCGCGGATGCCGTCGGAGCGATGGGGCGAGCGCGATCGGTCGTGGTTGTCGGAGACTCCAAGCAGATGCCTCCATCGACCTTCGCGGAGGTGACGGCCGACGTCGATGAGGCGGAGGCGGATGCTGGTCTCGTGGCAGATGAGGAATCCATCCTCACGGAGTGCACCCAAGCACGGGTTCCGAGCAAGTGGCTGTCGTGGCACTACCGCAGCCAAGATGAAGCGCTCATCGCCTTCAGCAACCACCAGTACTACGAAAGCCGTCTGTCGTCGTTCCCGGCCCCACTGCGTGACTTCACCGCGTCCACACCCGGCGCGCTCGCCGCGACGAAGCCCGACTACGGAGTTTCGCTCGTGCGCGTCGACGGTCGGTTCGAGCGTTCGGGCGCGCGCGGAGTTCTTCGGACAAACCGCGTCGAAGCGCAGACGATCGTCGATGAGGTGATCCGGCGGTTCGCCGCTGCCGGCGACACCGCGCCGTCGATCGGCATCATCACGTTCAACGTCCAGCAGCGCGACCTCATCGACAACATGCTGCGAGACGCTCCGGATGAACGCATCGGCCGCGCACTCGACGAGCGCGATGGATTGTTCGTGAAGAACCTCGAGAGCGTACAGGGTGACGAGCGCGACACGATTCTGTTCTCGGTCGCCTTCAGCAAGAACGACCGCGGAATGCTTCCGCTGAACTTCGGACCACTGTCCCGCGCAGGGGGAGAACGCCGGCTGAACGTCGCGGTCACTCGTGCGCGGCGACAGGTCGTGCTGTACGCGAGCTTCGATCCCGCTGAGCTCCGGGCTGAGCAGACCTCCGCCCGGGGACTCAAAGACCTGAAGTCCTACCTCGAGCTCGCCGCGCGCGGAGTCGCGCCGACCGATGACTCCACGTCTCGTGCGCCCGTGATCGATCGCCACCGCGACGAGATCGCCGCGGTCCTGACCGAGCGCGGACTCGTCGTGAAGACGGACGTCGGGCTCTCGGACTTCCGTATCGATCTCACGCTGGCATCCGCGTCCGACCCCGCCCAGCCGCTCATCGCCGTTCTGCTCGACGGTGAGGGCTGGCGCGCGCGCCGCACGGTGGCCGACCGCGATGGCCTGCCCGTTGATGTCCTCGGCAGGTTGATGCGGTGGCCGGGGGTCGAAAGGGTGTGGCTGCCGGAATGCCTGGATGATCCGGATGCCACGGCCGACCGGCTCGTCGCGGCGGTTGAGGCCGCCAAGGCCGGCGTCCGGTCTGTGTCAGACGCGCCGGTGGAGCGGGTCGAGAATCTTGACGCGCTTCCGGCGGAGGAGCCGTTTGAGCCTCCGCGCGGGGCAATGCCGGCAGGACAGGACGACGAGGATGCCGTCACTGTGACGCATCCGCACGTCCGCCCCTTCGTGCCCTGGACGTCCACCGCGTCGGGGGGAGTCGCCGTGCTTGATGCGCTTCCGAGTCCATCTGCTGCTCAGCGGGTTCGCTCCGTCCTCGTGGAGGCGATCGTCGCCGAGGGACCAATCTCGCGAGCACGCTTGGTGAGGCTGGTGGCGGAATCGTTCGGACTGTCTCGTGTGTCGGGGCCCCGGGCTGCGTCGATTCTTCGGCTGATCCCGGATGCTCACACCCGCCAGGGTGACGAGCAGTTCGTCTGGCCGGTGGACCTGGATGTCGCCACCTGGCGAGATGTCCGGACGAGCGCTTCGGGGGAGAGCCGACCGCTCGAGTCCGTGGCCCTGGAGGAGATCGCGAACGCGATGGCCGTTGTCGCTGAGCTCGGCGGTGGGGTGCGCGAGGACGAGATCAAGCGAGAAGCTCTGCGGCTGTTCGGTGGGAAGCGGATGACGACGCAGATCTCCGAGCGACTTGCCGAGGCTCTGACGGTGGCGGTGGCCACCCGACGGGTCGAGCTTGCGCCGTCGGGAGCCTATGTCGCCCGTTTCTGAGCGGCGACGATCGCGTTCAGCCGACGGCTAGAGTGACGTCGATCACCGTGAGGAGCGCATTATGGGGCGAGGGTTCGCCGTCGTCGATCTCGAAACGACGGGTCTGTTTCCGCAGAAACACGATCGCATCGTCGAGGTGGCGATCGTGCACGTGTCGCCCACCGGTGTCGTCGAGGGAGTCTGGGAAACACTCGTCAATCCAATGCGCGACATGGGCGCGCAGCGTATCCACGGCATCAGCGCCGCCGCGGCCGCGCGCGCTCCGGAGTTCGGCGCTCTCGCCCCGTCCATTGCTTCGCTCTTGCGCGGGCGGGTGCCTGTTGCGCACAACGCCAGTTTCGACGCACGGTTCTTGGCTCACTCGATGGAGCAGGCCGGCCTGGCGTGTCCCGATTTCGCTTACTGGATGTGCACGATGCAGCTCGCGGGAACATTCCTGCCGGGCAATCGGAGTCTCGCCGACTGCAGCGCTGCGATCGGATACGCGATGCAGAACGCTCACCGGGCCTCGGCCGACGCCCTCGCCGCGGCGGCGCTCCTTCGCGCTTACATCGGTGCGGGTCACGATCCCGCCTGGTGGGATGGGTGGCTCGCGACCCCGGGTGAGTGGCCGGATGAGCCGTTCGATACGACGGCCTGGCTGGCGCGCACGGACTCGGACACGGCGCCGCGGTCGGTTCTCGAGCGGTTGCACGTGGACGTCGCGACTGACGCCGCTGTTGACGACGGCGCCCTGAATCTCGATTACCTCGCTCTGCTCGATCGCGTCCTCCTCGATCGGTACATGTCCGCGACGGAGACCGATGACCTGATCCGTTTCGCCGCCGACCTGAACCTTTCGAGCACGGCAGTCCGCCGAATCCACCGCGCCTACTTCGACGGGTTGGTCTCGGCGGCCTGGGCGGACGACCAGCTCACCGCTGACGAGTGGGCTGATATCCAGAAGATCGGTAGCTTGCTCGAGATCGACGCGCAAACGATCGCCAGCGCCGCCTCGAAACCGGATGCCGCGGCGCCGACCCTTACCACCGGCTTCCGCCTGTCGCCGGGTGACACCGTCGTGATCACCGGCGACACGCGCCGAGATCGAGCGGCATGGTTCGACATCCTTACCCAGCGCGGTCTGATTCCAAAGGACAGCATGGTGAAGAAGGCCAAAGTGCTCGTGGCCGCCGACCCCGATTCGATGTCGGGGAAGGCGCGGCAGGCGCGGGCCTGGGGGATTCCGATCGTTACGGAGGAGGGGCTGGAGAGGTTGTTGGGGCTGGGCGCTGGCGAGTAGCGGCGGCGAGGGGCCTGAGAGCGAGGGGCGGCGCGCGGTAGGACTCGGCACGCGCCGCTCTTCGACCACATGGGGGGCGGGACCACCGAGTGTCGTGCCTAAACGAAACTCTCCGGTGAGGGGGATGTGCGTGCTCAAGCAGGGCGCCGTCATCGTCGGGTCGAGCACCATGCCCAAGTAGCGCGTGTTCTCGTCGGGGTGTCGCGCCTGTCGGGCATCACCCGCAGCTCATAGAACTTGAGTGGACGGTCGACGGCTCGATCTCGGGCGCGGAAGGGCCGCCGCGGGCGGCTTCGGCGTCGTGCACCTGGGCGCCGACATCGACGGTTTGGTGCGTATGCCCGCCGCATAGACGGGTGTGGTCGCCCTCAATCCGAGCAACGGCCGCGTTCCGCTCGACAACCCGTACTTTGGGCGCTCGGCCGGCCTGCTCGCCCGCAACATTTGGTCGCCCTCGAGATCCCGCCCGTCTCGCGAACCTAAACCGCGGGTGTCAGAGTGGTCCCGGATATTGTGGAGGAGTCGCTGTCTTGGGGGTGTGCTGCGTAGATGCGGGTTGATTCACCACTGTGGCGCGTCATGGGCGATGCCGCCCAGGCGCAAGAAGCCGAGGCGCTGGACAAGATTCGCCAACTACTCCCCGATGACGGGATCGCTCGAGCCTGGGCGAACGTCACCTTCACTGACACCCAGGGGCGACTCAACGAGGTCGATGTCCTCCTGCTCACCCGCACCGGCCTGTTCCTAGTCGAGCTGAAAGGCTGGCACGGCAACATCACCGGTGACCAGCGAACTTGGAGCCTTGGGAACCGAATCGAAAAGAATCCGCGCCTCCTGGCGAACGACAAGGCGAAACGCCTGCGCTCCGTGCTGACGGATCTCGCGCGCACCTCGAACCTCCCCACGAGTGTTGTTCCCTTCGTCAATGAGTCGGTCGTCATGCATGGCCGCCGGTCGCGGATTCGACTCGACCGGTTCGGCGCTGAGTCTGTATGGGCGCTTAACGGTTTCGACGTTCAGGGGTTGGCGCCCGATCGCGCGTTTTCAGTCCTCCTCGCGCAGCCGCCGACGCGCGAAGCGATTGACCTCCCGCGCGCGAGGCAGATCGATGCGTTGATGGATGCCGCGGGTCTGCTGCCGCGTCCCCGCCAGCGCATGATCGGCCAGTACGCTCTCGATTCGGCCGAGCCGCTCGGCGAAGGCCCCGGCTGGCAGGACTTCCTCGTCACGCACCCCGACGGTGTGACGAAGCGCCGCATCCGGCTGTTCCCCTACCCGAAGGGCGCGGATCGCGATACACGCGCCGCCGTGGACCTGCGCGCCCGGCGCGAGTTCCGTCTTACCGACGGGGTCGTCCACCCCGGGATTATCGGCCCCCTCGATTTGCTTACCCCCGAGGAGGGCCCCGCGCTTCTCTTCGCTTACGACCCCGACGAGCTGAGCCTCGAGGATTACCTCGCGCAGCACTCCAACGACCTCCCGTTCGAGGCTCGCGAGCGTATCGTGCAGGACCTCGCCGAGCTCGTGCGCTTCGCGCACGGCCAGCGGCTCACGCACCGGGCGCTTTCTCCCGTGAGTGTGCGCATACGAGACACCGGTGATGGCTCTGTCACGGTTCGCATCCGTGATTGGGACTTGGCGCGTCGACCCGACTCCGGCACCACGACCGCGACGGTGGTCTCACGGGGCATCACCGATCTGGTCGGAGTCGTCGATCCCGCCGCGCTGCTGTACCTTGCACCCGAGACCCTGCGAAACGCTACCCCCGCCTCAGCTCAGACGCTTGACGTCTACGGTGCGGGCGCGGTTGCCTTCACGGTGTTGACCGGTAAGCCGCCGGCGCTGAATCTGCCGGCGCTCGAAGCGCTGGTGGCGTCGGATGCCTCGGGACTCGACCCGCGCTCGGTGATGCCCGAGATCTCTGACCGGCTGGCCGGCGTCATCGCGCAGGCGACGGCGTTCGACGAGATCCACCGCACATTGGATATCGCCGACTTCCAGTCCGCGTTCGAGGATGCGAGACGCGACACCAGCCACGACGAGCCGGTCGCTGTGCAGACCGACCCACTGGACGCGTCGGTGGGGGAGATCATCGGCGGCCGCTTCGAGATCGCCCGCCGTCGCGGAGCCGGTTCGACGGGCGTGGCGCTTGAGGTGCTCGACTACGAGGCTGGCCGCGAAGGCGACATCCTCAAGCTCGCGAAGGACGACGCGGCCGCCGCGCGCCTGCAGCTTGAGGCGACGGTGCTCGACCGGCTTGATCACCCGCGCATCGTGAAGCGGCTTGACGGCCCCGTGGCCGTCGGCACCCGCCAGGGCTTGCTGATGACGGATGCCGGCACCGAGACGCTCTCCGACCGCATCCGGCTCGAGGGCCGCGCCACGATTGAACAGCTGGAGCGATACGGCGCCGATCTTTTCGAGGCCGTCGCGCATCTCGAGCAGCGCGGTGTGTTCCACCGCGATATCAAGCCGTCCAACCTCGCCGTCAAGCCCGACCCGGGCACCCGCAAGCCGCGCCTCACGCTGTTCGACTTCTCGCTCGCCGAAGAACCACTGGCGAACATCAGGTCGGGGTCACGGCCCTACCTCGACCCCTACCTGGGCGTGGGCGCGCGTCGACAATACGACTCGGCGGCTGAGCGGTTCGCGATCGCCGCGACGTTGTTCGAACTGGCGTCGGGCGATCCCGTGTGGTGGCCGGCGGGTGATGCGCCGGCGGGCGCCACAGATGCCCCAGTGGTGCAATCCAGCATGTTCAACGCGGGCGTGGCGGACGGGCTCGTCTCGTTCTTCCGCACGGCGCTCTCGCCCGAGGCGGCCGATCGGCATCCGTCGTTGGATGCGATGCGAGCCGCCTGGGTGACGGCGCTCGCCGGAGCCGCGTTCGGCGACGATGTCGCAGAAGCGAACGATGCAAGGGCGGATGCCGCGTCCCTCGACACGCCGCTCGCCGAGGCCGGTCTCAGTGCGCGCGCCTTGTCGGTGGTGTCGCGCGTCAACGCGACGACCGTCGGTGAACTGCTCGGCGTGCCGCCCATGGTGATCAACCAGATCCGCGGGAGCGGCGAGCAGGTGCGTCGTGAGATCAGCTCGCGCATCAGGCAGTGGCGCGACCGCCTCGCTCACACCACCACGACAGCCGAGGTTCCGACAGGCAGCGGGCGGCGCGCGGTCGAGAACTTCCTCAGCGGCATTTCGTCCAAGCCAGGCGAGTCGCCCGATGAGCGTTTCAAGCGCCTGCGCAAGGGCGGAACGCTCAAGACCGCGGCCGACGATGTGGCCCGTTGGCTACGCGATCTCGAAGCCATCGCAACAGTGGACGAACTTGCGGCGAAGCTGCTTCGCGAATACGGATCTTCGATCGATGACGAGCAGCAGCGCACGAAGGTCGCAACCGCGGTCGTGCAGGCGATTCTTGAGCTTGATGCTCGCTACCGAGACCCGAAGTTCGTCTTCCAGCGGGCAGCGGATCGCGCCCGGATCGTTGTCGCCTATGCACCCGAAGACGGCTCAGGCATGAGCTTCGACGACGCAGAGACGCATCTCGAGACGCTTCTGAACCGTGCAGCGGTCGTGGACATGCTGCTCGCGGCCGACGACGTCGTGACCGCGTCACGCCTGCGGGAGGCCTTGCGAACCGATGACGAGAATCCGTTGCGGTTGAGTGACCCACGCGTCGCTCAACTTGCGATCGGACTATCGACGCGCGGGCGGATGTCGTCGATGGGCGAGGCGTACCGGGCGGACTTGTCGCCTGCGCGGGCGGTCGAGCATGCCTTGCGGTCAGCCGCCACGCGTGAAGTCGCGGTGGTGACCATTGAGCAGCGTGTGCGCGTTCGATTCCCTGCCATTGACAGAATCCCGCCGCGCCCCGAACTTGATGCCGCGGTGAAGGCGGCGATGCCACACCTCGAGTGGCGTGCAGAGCTTGGTAAGTACGCGCTGCGTTCCACTGATGCGGCGTCCGCGACTGCTACTGGATCGTCGACGACGTGGGGACGCGCGGCCGGCGATCCTGCCGTGGCTGCCCGGCTACAGGCGTCCATTCGCGACCGAAGTGCACTTGCGCTCGTCGTCTCTCGGCGACGGCCGTTGTCGCTCGCGACGACGATGCTCGCCCACGGGTACGACCTGCGGGTCGTCGACCTGGCGGATGTCGCGCTCGACGCACTGCGAGCGACGGCGGCCGACAAGCGCATCGACTGGCAGGTGGTGCTCGATGCCGACAGAGCGGATGCCGGCACTAGCGCCCACCGCAACCTGCAGCAGCTCGCGCGCCTCGCGATCGTGCCGGTGTGGAACGAGTTCATGAACTCGTCGCAGCCGATCGTTTTCACTAACGCGGCGGTGCTTGCTCGCCTCGGACTGGTCGACCTCATCACCTCGGTGATGGACATGTCCACCTCGCGTGCAGCTGCCCGCTGGTTCCTTCTCCCCCGTCCGCTGACAGGTAGCACACCCGACCTCGACGGCGTGCCGATGCCGTATGGGGCCGATGGCTGGCTGGAACTCTCGGTCGATGCCGTCGCACCGTCCGGTACCGCAGCAAATCACACGCCGACCATCGCCGACGGCCGTACCGCTCTCACCCGAAAGGCCGGCAACTCGTGATCGACTCCGCCGCACTTCTCGCCGACCTCAAACGCGAACTCAAGACGCTCGAGGTCGATCTGCGCGTGCGCGCAGAAGACGTCGACTCGGCGTGGGGCGCACGCCTCCGGGACGAGTATCAGCGCGCACAGGCACGTGAGCGCACGGGACTTGCCTGGATCGACTGGCGCGACGGCGAGGTGGCACAGGCCGGGGTCGCTTGGATCATCGCCGCGGTGTTCATCCGGTTCTGCGAAGACAACGACCTTCTCGTCGGTGCGATCAAGGATGGCCACCCGGTCGCTCAGCCCTGGATCGCAGCTCCGGGCGATGGACTGGAGCGAGCCGTCGAGAACGAGGCCGCGTTCTACGCCGCGGCGCCGACGATGACCTCGCGCGACTGGCTGCAGCAGGCGTTCGGTACGCTCGTCGATCTCCCCGCCGGGGGACCTCTGGTCGACCGGAATCACTCGGCCGTGTGGAACGCCGAGATCTCGGCGACGGCTTCGGACGGGCTGCGCGACTTTTTTCGACGCACGACTCCCGACGGCGCGCTCGTGCACGACTTCAGCGATCCCGCCCTCGGCACGCGCTTCCTCGGTGACCTGTACCAAGACCTCTCCGACTACGCGAGGAAGACGTTCGCTCTGCTGCAGACTCCCGACTTCGTCGAGGATTTCATCCTCGATCTCACCCTCACGCCCGCGATCAAGGAGTTCGGCCTCACCGGGCTCAAGCTGATCGACCCGGCGTGCGGTTCAGGCCACTTCCTGCTCGGTGCCTTCGATCGGCTCATGGCCGAGTGGTCGACCGCAGCGCCGGGACTCGACAGAGGTGACCGCGCCCAGCGTGCACTGGACACGATCCACGGCGTCGACCTCAACCCGTTCGCCATCGCGATCGCACGCTTCCGTCTAACAGTCGCCGCGATCAAGGCCGCCGGGATCCGCACCCTGGTTGCCGCGCCAGCCTTCCGCTATCACCTCGCGATCGGAGACTCCCTGCTCGGCGGGCAGAGCCCCGAGGCGAAGCTCGACATGGGAGACGGCGAGGTGTTCGCCTATCAGGCGGAAGACCTACAGGAGCACGCGAACATACTCGCTCCCGGCCAGTACCACGTGGTGGTGGCGAACCCGCCGTACATCCAGCCGCCCGATGCTGCACTGCGTGACACGTACCGGCAGCTGTACAAGACCTGTCACGGCAAGTACGCACTCTCCGTGCCGTTTATGGAGCTGTTGTTCCGGCTCGCGAAGCAACCGGATGCCGCTGGCGGCGCGGGGCACGTCGGGCAGATCACGTCGAACGCGTTCATGAAGCGGG
This sequence comes from Microbacterium sp. Kw_RZR3, assembly GCF_029222405.1. Classification (NCBI taxonomy): domain Bacteria; kingdom Bacillati; phylum Actinomycetota; class Actinomycetes; order Micrococcales; family Microbacteriaceae; genus Microbacterium; species Microbacterium sp. Kw_RZR3. The sequence goes on from NZ_JARHXC010000296.1 coordinate 29,964, forward strand.
AGTTCGGAAAAAAGCTCATCGAGCAGTTCCTCTCCGGCGCCTACACCGGTAGGACGCGACCGTCGTACGTCGACCTCAGTCACATCATCGATACGTCGGGTGCTTACATCCCCGGCCACGGAACGCCGACGGTTATCCTCGCAGGCCGACCCCGCAAGCCTCAGGCCGACAACGTGCGGGCGGTGCTTGGCGTGCGCGGCGAGCCGGGACAGCCCGCAGAGCCTGCACAAGGCCTGGTGTGGCGCGACATCGTCGACCATGTCGAACGGCCCGGCTACGACGGGCCGTTCGTGACGGTCGCTGACATACCCCGCGAGCGGTTCGCCAGCTTCCCGTGGTCCCTATCTGGTGGCGGAGCGGGAGATCTGAAAAAAGCTATCGAGTCCGCGTCCCGCAGAGATCTCGCCGAGGTCGTCGAGTCGATGGGGTTCGCCGCGATCACTGGGGACGATGAATTCTTCGTTCGCCGTCGGCGGGTGGGCTCCACGCGATGGGAACGCACGCCGATGCGCCTGTTCGTGGAAGGTGACACAGTGCGTGATTTCAGTGTCTCCGCAGATTCGCAGGCTATCTATCCATATCCGGTATCCGAAGCTCAGCAGTCAGCGAAGACATATTGGCCTTTCCGATCGACACTTCGCGCAGGGCTTGCGTTCCAACAGACTCGCGAGGATCGCGGTGCGTGGTGGGGAACCTACATCCTGCCGAACCCACGGAGGCTGTCGGCTGATTTTCTAATCACGTTCGCGTTCGTGGCGACGCACAACCACTTCGTGCTGGACCGGGGTGGCAAGGTGTTCAACCGTTCGGCGCCGGTGATCAAGTTGCCGGAGGGTGCCACCGAGGACGACCACTTCGACCTACTCGGCGTGCTCAATTCCTCTACCGCCTGCTTCTGGCTCAAGCAAGTCAGTCACAACAAGGGCGAGGGGGGCGGGGCCAGAGTCGATGCGGGATACGCCGCCGGTGGTGACGAGGCGTGGAAGAACACCTACGAGTTCACGGCCACTAAGCTCCAGGAGTTTCCGCTTCCACCGCTTTTGTTGCGCAGCGTCGCTTCGCGGGTGGACGAGCAAGCGCGACTTCAAGTCGAGGCTTCCCCGCGAGCGGTTCTTGCCTCCGCGCCAACGGATGTGCGTCGAGCGCTTTCAGAGGCATACGAGCGGTGGGATGCGGCTCGCCGTACACTCGTCTTTCTCCAGGAAGAACTCGATTGGCAGACCTACGTTGCGTACGGTCTCGCGGACGAGTCTCTGGCTCCTCCCATCACGCAGATGGTCCCCATTGATGCGAATGAGCGTGTCATGGATGTGGGGTTGGCGCGTGCAGTGGCCGCCGGCACCGAGAAGACTGCGTGGTTCGAACGGCACGGGCGTGAACCGCTTTTCGCGCCCAACCAGAACTGGCCGCACTGGTACGGCGACCTCTGGCAGGAGCGGTTCATCGCCAAGCAGAAGAACCCCGCTCTGAGGCTGCTAGAGCGCCCGGAATACAAACGACGTTGGGCGGGTGCGTCCTGGGAGGACCTCCTCGCCAGCGCGGTCAAGGATGCCCTGCTTGACCGGCTGGAGGCTGCCGAACTATGGCGAGACAGAGCCGGACGCCCCCTCGTCCGTTCCGCTGCGCAGGTTGCGGATGAATTGCGACGCGACGAACGAGTGCGCGAACTCCTGACGATTCACTCTGGCTGGGCTGACTTCGACTTGACGATCGAGGTCGGCAAGCTTCTTTCGGCAGAGGCCGTCCCGACGTTCGCGCCGCTGCGGTACAAGCCCGCGGGTATAGAGAAGTTCCGCTCGTGGGAGCGTACGTGGGAGTCGCAGCGTGCTGAAGACCGGGGTGAGCGGGTCGAGGTCCCCCTGCCGCCCAAGTACGGGCAAGCAGACTTCGTGAAGACGAGCTACTGGTCGGCGCGAGGAAAGCTTGATGTGCCCAAAGAGCGATTCCTGTCGTTCCCTGGGGCCCGGCTCCCCGACGACACCACCGAGCTGTATGGGTGGGCCGGGTGGGACCACTCCGAGCGTGGACAGGCGATCGCACGCCTCGCCAACGAACTGTCGAGGGCGGGCGCGCCCGATGAGCAGGTCATTCCGCTGATTGGCGCGTTGATCGAGCTGCAGCCCTGGCTCGATCAGTGGTACAGCGACATCGACTCGCGTTCGGGTGTGAGCCCGGCATCCGCGGTCTCGGGCGCGACCACCGCGCTGCTCGGTCGCCTCGGTATCGGTGCCGACACTGTTCTCGCGTGGCGCCCGGCCCCCGCGACTCGTGGAAGGAAGAAGGCATGACCTTCACGCTCAGCTCTCCGCTGCGGGATCTCATCGATTTGCCGCAGCGGGTCGAGGCCGCTGACTTCGTCATCAAGCTCGACGAGGGTGTCGCACGCCACGAGCAGACGATCCGCGATTACGTCGTGACCGACGCGATCGCCAAGGCTCTCGGTGAAGGGCTCGACCTCGTCGCCGGTTCATTGAGCAGACAGTCGTCTCGCGGCGCGTTCCTCGACGGGTCGTTCGGTTCCGGCAAGTCGCACTACATGGCGGTGCTGCATCTGCTGCTGTCGGGGCACATCGCGGCACGCCAGATCCCGGGGCTCGAGGGCGTCGTCGCTGCGCGGCAGGACACTCTCGAGAGACGCCTGCTGGTCGTGGACTACAACCTGCTCGGCGCGAAGTCGTTCGAAGACGCCCTGTTCGGCGGGTACCTCGCGACTGTGGCGGCGAAGCATCCCGATGCTCCTGCCCCGATCCTCCATGCGAGCGATGGGCTGCTTGATGCCGCCAAGGCTCAGCGCGCGCGCGACGGGGACGACGCCTTCTTCGCCGGCCTCGGCGGTGGAGATGCGGCGTGGGGGGACCTGGGATCAGCCTGGGACGCGGAAAGCTTCGACGCGGCAGCAAACGCCGCCCCGGGGCATCCGGATCGTGATCGACTCGTTGGCGACCTTGTCGCCGCGTATTACCAGTTCTATGTCCGTGCGGGCGAGTGGCTGCCCATGGCCGATGGCCTTCGAGCGCTCACCACTCACGCTAAGAGTCTCGGCTACCAAGGCCTTGTCTTCCTGATCGACGAGATCGTGCTGTGGCTCGGCCAGCACCTCGCCGACCAGGCCTGGGTGCAGAACGAGATCGAAAAGGTCGTGCAGCTCGCCGAAAATGCTGCAGCGAACCTGCCGATTCCCATCACGTCGTTCCTCGCTCGCCAGCGTGACCTGCGCGACTTTCTCGGAACGCACGTCGCCGGTGCTCAGCGCGTCGCACAGGGCCAGCTGTTCGCCTACTGGGAAGACCGGTTCGACAAGATCCGGCTGCAGGCCGCCGACCTACCTAAAATCGTCCAGCAGCGACTCCTTCGCCCTGTCGACTCCATGGCGAAGCAGACGCTCGGCGCCGCGCTCGCCGAGGTGAGGCGAGACTATGCGGCTTGGGGGTATCTGCTCTCTGACGATGCGAACTCGGACGAGAAGGCGTTCGCCGATGTCTATCCCTTCAGCCCTGCACTCGTCGACACGATGGTGGCGCTGTCGAGCCTGATGCAGCGCGAGCGCACGGCGCTCAAGCTCATGGCCGAGTTGCTTGCAGATGGCCGCGACACTCTGCTCGTGCGCGATGTCATCCCGGTCGGAGACCTGTATGCGCCGATTGTGCTCGGCGGCTCGCAGCCGCTCACCGATGAGATGAAGCGCCACTTCGCCGTCTCGGCGAAGTTCTACCGTGACAAGATGCGTCCCTACCTGCTGCGCAAGCACGCGCTCAGCGAGGGTCAGGTCGCGGCCCTCGACCGCGGGCATCCGTTCATCACCGAAGACAGACTCGCGAAGACCGTCCTCATCGCAGCCCTCGCCCCCGAAGCACGGTCGCTCACGAATCTCACCGCCGCCAAGCTCGCGGCGCTCAACTGGGGCACCATCTCGGCCTTCATCCCCGGCGACGAGGCGGGTCAGGTGCTGGGCACGGTGCGCCAATGGGCGACGGAGTTCGGCGAGATCAGCATCGGCGACGGCCACGACCCGATCATTACCGCAACGCTCAGCGGCGTCGATTACGACTCGATCCTGGAGCGGGTGAGCACGGAAGACAACCTCCAGACCCGGCGCGAGCTGGTGCGCCGACTCATCACCGACGAGTTGGGGCTGCCGGCGGCATCCGTCAGTCTCGTCGGTCTGCCGCTGAGCCACGTGTGGCGAGGCCAGAAGCGGTCAGTGACAGTCAAATTCGGCAACGTGCGCGACGAGGCCGAAGTGCTCGACAGCGATCTGATCCACGGCGACGAGCAGTGGCGGGTCATCATCGACTTTCCATACGACAGTGGCGCCTACTCACCGGCGTACGACGTCGTTCGGCTTCAGAAACTGCGGGACCAGGGGAGGACGGCGAACACGATCGCGTGGATCCCGAACTTCCTCTCCGACGCGCGGCAAGACGATCTCGGCAAGCTCGTGCTACTTGACTACCTGCTCACGGGCAGCCGGTTCGAGGCGAATTCCGACCATCTTCCGCTCGGCGACCGAGGACCGGCCAGACAGACCCTCGAGACACGGCAGCGTACCCTGCGCGACGGGCTCACCACGGCCCTGCGGCAGGCATACGGCGTCAACGCTCCCGACGACCTCAACGTCGACACGGAACTCGCCGGCAACCAGATCTTCTCGCCGCTCGTCGAGGGCCTTTCGATCGCACCGCCACCGACGGGGACGCTCCTGACAGGCCTGAAGCATGCGCTCGACACGGCCTGGAAGCACGAGTTTCCCGACCACCCCGACCTGGGTGGCGAAGAGGTCACGCTCCGCCGCCTGGGCGACGCGATGGAGCTGGTGTCGGCAACGATCGAGGCAGGCGGTCGGCGGCAGGGGCTCGGGGCTGCCGAACAGAAGCTGGCGCGCGACATCGTCGCGCCCCTCCGACTTGGTGCGCTGAACGAGAACGTCGTCGTCGTCGACGCTGCGCACTTCGGCTGGACCGCTGACTTCGCTCGCTGGGAGGGCGAACTCGGAGCTGGGATCACCGTCGGGGCACTGCGTGCGAAGCTCAGCGGCTGGGGCATGACGACGGCGATGGAGAACGCCGTGCTGCTCACCTGGGCGGCGCTGGGCAACTGGGAATTCGTCGGCGTCGGACAGCCCTCGCTGCAGTCCCTGCCCGACGGTGCCGCCGGCCGCAAGGCGAACCTGCCGACGAGCGAGGACTGGGAAGCCGCGAAGACGCGTGCAGGCGCGGTCTTCGGCGTGGCGCCGGAGACGAATCTGACGCCGCGTGCCGTCACGCGGTTTGCTGGCGCTGTGAAGGCGGAGGTCGCGACGAGCGCCGTAGCCGATCTCGTCGCGCAGCTCGACGCACACAGCTCCGTGCTCGGCATCGCCGAATCGGCCACCGCGGGACGACTCGCGACGGCCCGTCGATTGAATGACCTCATCACCGCGGTGATGAGAACTCGCAACGAAAAAGATCTCGTCGAGACCATCGCGACCTTTGATCTGCCGAGCGAGCTGAGCGCGTTCGGTCGCACGTTCGGGTCAGCCGAACGCCTCGCCCGCGAACTGGGCGGACTCGACTGGGGCATCGTCTCGGCGGCGCAGTCTCGGGCGGATGACGCGTTCGAGGCGGCGCTCGTCCAGCTGCGCGCCGCCGCCGCAGTGGACGAGTCGGTGGTGCAGCTCGAGCCGAGACTCAAGGACGTGGCCGCGAGGGCGCGGGTAATCATTGTGCAGCCGAATCCAGGCCCCGTGGCGCCGCAGCCCACGCCTGGGCCAGTGACGTCCGGGGATCCGAACCCGGCGCCGGGCGCGGGAGAGCCGCCGGAGGTGTCGGACGGCAATTCGGGGACGCGCCATGCACCGCTCACCGACCTCGACCGTGTGCTCGCGGAGCTGAAAGCCGACATCGGCCGCAAGGCGAGCGTCGGCGCCGAGGTCACCATCACGTGGAAGATCGAGTGATCAATGGCAGCCCCTACCGTCTCTGAGATCGCCCTGCGTCAACACCTCGACGCGTGGCTGTCTTCGGCGAGCCGGCAAGCGCGCACGCTGCTTGTGCGCGCGCAGCCCACATGGTCGGGACCGTCTGTGATTACGGTGCGCGACACCCCGGTGCGTGTTGTCGAGGGCGTGTCGGGATTGGCTGCTCTGGACGCGATGCGTACGGCGGTCCGGGATGAGGTCGTTGTTGTGCTCACGGCGCTGACCGAGCGTGAACTCGGGTCTGCCGTAGTACTCGACGCGCATCGTCAGCGCGTGAGCGAACTCGACGAGTGGAGAATGGTCCCCGGGATGTTCGGCGTTCGCGATCCGAGCGTGCCGCGCCATGTGAGCGACCTCGGGCCGTGGATGCCGGGACTGCTGATGTCGGTGCGGCCCGATCGAGGCTACCCGCCGGCCCCGGGCGCGTCCCTCACCCCCGATCACGTGGTGCGGGCGCTCATCGTGGCGCTCCTCGGGCTTGGCAGACTCGACGACCTCGAACTGGTCACGTGTCTGACGCCGCTCGACGATCCCGGCGTACGTGCGCGGCTTCGGGAGCTGGGCTCAGAGACCCGCGAGGCGCTTGTCCGCGCGGCATCCACTCACCTCGGCCCGGCCTTCGCACTCGCCTTGCGAGCAGCGGTCGGCGGCGGGCACGTGTCGGTGATCGCGGTCGGGTTGGTCTGCGGTGAGTTGTGGTCATCGGGCGAAGTGGCGCCCGATTCCGCCACTGTCGCGGCGCGCGCCCGGATCGAGCCCTACGTCGGCACCGGGGTATCCGCGGTCGCGGCACAGAGGGTCGGTGACGCGTCGCGGAGGTTGATCGGTCGGCTCCTGGACGATGTGCACGGTCGGGAGGTCCTCGAGCAGGCCGAGGCGCTGTGCGTCGAGCTGGACTGGGCGGCTGGCGCCGCGGCATCCGACGTCCTGCTCTCCGGCCTGCGTGCGCGTGTCGCCTCTCTCGGCGCCGCCATCGAAGCGGCCGCAGAGTCGGGCGCACCGGCTGACGCAGCCGAGGTTGATCGCGCCTTTGCGTCCGTAGGGCGGCACCAGGCAGCACCGACGATCGCGCGGTCGCTGCGAACGGCAGCGATGGCGGTTCGGCTGGTCCGCTGGCTGAGTGAGCCACGCACGTCTCCCGCCAACTTCGCGGAGGCGGTGCAGCGATATGCGACAGATGGTGCGTGGGTGGAGCGCGCACTCGGTGACATCTGGGATGGTGACAACGACCGGGGGCTGGCGCACGCGTACAGCCTGCTCGCCCCCGCCGTGCAACAAGCGCGCTGGGAACAGGATCAGGCCGCGGCCCGCCTGCTGACCGGCGCGATCGGCACGGACCCCGCGGTTCCCGGCGCTGAAGAACTTCTGGTGCACACGGTCGCACCGATGAGTGGTCAGCAGCTCGTGCTCTTCATCGTGCTCGACGGAATGAGCTTCGCGACCGCCACCGAGCTCGCCGCCGAGCTTCCCGAGCGCGGGTGGTCAGAACTCGTTCGCCCTGAGAGTCTGCAACGTGGGGCCGCCGTGGCGGTCTTGCCAACCATCACGGAGTACTCTCGGACGTCCCTGTTCGCGGGGGAGTTGCTCGCAGGCAATCAGCAGACCGAGAAGGCACGCTTTGCTGCGGCCGTCGGCGGAGTCGTCTTTCACAAGGATGATCTCCGATCGGATGCGGGGCACGCGCTCCCGCCCGCGGTTACGACCGCGATCGCCGACCCCGCACGCAGGATCGTCGGCGTCGTGCTCAACACCATCGACGACGCACTCGCGACCGCCGAAGTGGATGCGCTGCGGTGGCCTGTGAGTCAGATCGCAAACCTGCCCGCGCTGCTGGACGCGGCACGGGATGCGGGGCGCGTCGTCATCCTGACCTCGGACCACGGGCACGTGGTCGAACGCGGCAGTGAACTGCGCAGTGCATCCGGCGCGGCGGCTCGCTTCCGCGACCCATCCACAGGCCCAGTACAGCCCGACGAAGTGCTCGTGAGCGGCCCGCGCGTGCTCGTACCCGGAGGTGCGACTGTGCTGGCTGTGTCGGACGGAGTGCGGTTCGCGGCGAAGCGCGCCGGCTACCACGGTGGCGCCGCCCTCGCCGAGATCGCCATCCCGATCGTCGTCGCCAAGCCCAAGGGTGCGGCGAACCCTAGCGGCTGGGTCGAGGCGCCGCCGCAGGAGCCGGTGTGGTGGAACGAACCTGCACGGTCAGGAGCCGGCGGTGTTGCGCCAATCGGGCGCATTGCGCCCGTGAAGCGTCGAGTTCGCAAGCCCGTGGCGGAGGCTCCCGCGCTCTTCGAGGCGCTCCCGGAAGCGGGGGGGGACTCCTCGCCGACACTCGCCCTCGATGAGCAACTGGTCCGCAGCGAGACTTATCGCGAACGACAGGCCCGGGGGAGCCGGCATCCGATCGACGACCAGACTGTTCGTGCGATCGTAGCTGCGCTGGTGTCGGGTTCGGGCCGCGCGCACCGTGACACGGTCGCTGTAGCCGCCGGCGTCGCAGCGGCGTCGCTTCCGGGGGTGCTCGCGTCGCTGCGGCGGCTGCTGAACGTCGACGGGTACGCGGTCGTCGACGTCGACGCCGATCAGGTGACGGTGACGGTCGACGAGGCGCTGCTGCGCGAGCAGTTTGGGCTAGGGAGTCGGCCATGACCGCGGTGAGCCCACGACGCCGGCGCGAGATCGTCGACGCGCTGCGTCGCGGCACGGTGCCGCAGCGCGGGCTCGATGTTATGGCGGTCGGTCTTGATCGCTTCACGGCGGCGCTCGGCGACGAACTAGAAGGTGTCGCCGATGGAGGCGCCGTCTTCAAAGCGGTGCGCGGTGAGTATGGAGCGGGGAAGACGTTCTTCGCTCGGTGGGTTCTCGAGACGGCGAAGCAGCGGGGGTTCGCGACTGCCGAAGTGCAGATCTCAGAGACCGAGACGCCGCTGCACCGTTTGGAGACCATCTACCGCCGCGTCACCGAGAACCTCGCGACCGAGGCCACTGCGCCAAGCGCCTTTCGCGAGCTGATCGACGAGTGGCTGCGCGTGCTGGAAGAGGACGCTGTCGTCGCAGGCGTCAGTGCGACGGACCGCGACGCGCTCGCAGAGGGGACGCAACAGCTGCTCGAACAGCGGCTGGCCGTCGTGTCCCGAACGGCGCCCGCATTCGCCGCGGCACTGCGGGCTTATCACGCCGCCACAGTTCGCAGAGATGTCGAGACGGCCGACGGGCTCATCGCCTGGCTCGGCGGGCAGCCACACGTCGCCGCGGCAGTGCGCCGGGGTGCCGGCATCCGCGGCGATCTTGACCATTTCGGTGCGTTCGGATTCATCCAGGGTTTGCTTGCAGTGCTGCGTGACGCCGACTATCGGGGACTTGTTCTCGTGCTTGACGAGGTCGAGACGCTGCAGCGTGTGCGCAGTGACGTGCGCGAGAAGTCGCTCAACGCCCTGCGTCAGCTGCTGGACGAGGTGGATGCCGGGCGCTTCCCGGGTCTCTACGTGCTCATCACCGGAACGCCCGCATTTTTCGATGGCACTCAAGGTGTGCAGCGGCTGCCGCCGCTGGCTGCGCGCATCGGTGTTGACTTCAGCGGGGATCCCCGATGGGACAACCCTCGTGCCCCACAGGTGAGGCTGCTCGGATTCCAGCGAGAGAGCTTGATGGAGCTCGGGGATCGCGTGCGTGAGATCTACGCGAGCGGCAGCGCTGCGGCCGACCGCATCGACTCGCTGGTGACCGACGAGTATCTGGCGGGCCTCGCTGACACAATCGCCGGACGGCTGGGCGGAAAGGTCGGTGTCGCTCCGCGGCTCTATCTGCGGAAGCTCGTGGACACCCTCGACAAGGTCGAGCAGTTCCCTGAATTTCAGCCGCCCGCCCCGTCAGGAGCGGTCGTGGCGGACGGTGAGCTCAACGCCGACGAGCGCGCCGCCGTCGGTGGGATCGACAGCATCCAGCTCGATGTCTGAGAACTTAGATCTCACCGGTGCGCTGGAGTATCACGTTGCGAACACGCTCGGCTGGTACGACCTTCGACCGCTGCAGAAGGCATCGATCGAGCCTGTGCGGTCGGGCGCCGATTGCCTGTTGATCGCGCCGACGGCTGGTGGAAAGACCGAGGCCGCGGCCTTTCCGGTTCTGTCGCGGATGGTCGACGAAGGCTGGCAGGGGCTCAGCGTCATCTACGTCGCGCCGCTCAAGGCTCTACTCAACAACCTGCTGCCTCGGCTCGAGCAGTACACCGGGTGGCTCGGGCGGCGCGTCGCGTTGTGGCACGGGGACATCGGTGATGGAGAGCGTCGTCGGATTCTGAGCGATCCCCCGGACATCCTGCTGACGACGCCGGAGTCGCTCGAGGCGATGCTCGTCTCTCGGCGCGTGGAGCACCACCTTCTCTTCCGCTCGGTACGCGCGCTCATCGCCGACGAGGTGCATGCATTTGCAGCATCCGACCGCGGTTGGCACCTCGTCGCGGTGCTCGAGCGTCTGCAACGACTGTGCGGACAGCGCATTCAGCGGATCGGACTCTCGGCCACCCTCGGGAATCCGGATGACGTGCTTCGGTGGTTGCAGGGATCGAATGCGGATGTGGGCGCTCCGGCACGAGTGGTGGTCGGTGAAGGTGGTTCGTCAGTCGAGCCGGACGTCGCGCTCGACTTCGTGGGCTCGGTGGAGAACGCGGCCACTGTGCTGTCGCAGATGTTCCTCGGTGAGAAGCGGCTCGTGTTCTGCGAGTCGCGCTCACAGGCTGAAGAGCTCGCGTTCGCGTTGCGGAGCAACAGGGTCGAGACATACGTGTCGCACTCGTCGCTGTCCGTCGACGAGCGTCGGCGGAGCGAGCGCGCGTTTGCTGAAGGTCGCGACTGTGTGATCGTCGCGACCTCGACTCTCGAACTCGGCATAGACATCGGCGACCTTGACCGGATGATCCAGCTGGATTCGCCAAGGTCTGTTTCGTCGTTCCTCCAGCGGCTCGGGCGCACCGGGCGTCGTGCCGGGTCCACGCGAAACGCGCTCTTCCTCGCGACCGACAACGACACGCTGCTGCGTGCGGCCGGAATGCTGCATCTGTGGGGGACCGGGTTCGTGGAGCCGGTGGTTCCTCCGCCATCCCCTCGGCACATCGCCGCTCAGCAGCTGTTGGCACTTGCTCTGCAGGAGGGACGTTTCGCTCGGGCATCGTGGCACGAGTGGTGGGCAGGGTCGCACGTTATGGACGGCGCTGACGAAGTGCTCGAGTATCTCGTCGCGCAGGAGTTCCTTGTGGCAGATGGACCGTGGCTGTTCATCGGTCCGCGTGCCGAGAAAGAGTTCGGACGGCGGAACTTCCTGGAGCTTCTGTCGACATTCATCGCAGACCTCGAGATGAACGTGCTTGAGGGGCGCCGCGAGATTGGATCAATCGCGCCGCTGTCACTCACCACGCAGGTAATCGAAGGCAGGAAGCCGCTGCTGCTTGCCGGGCGAGCATGGATAGTCGATTCCATCGACTGGGATCGTCATGTCGTCGTGGTGCGCGAGGACCTCACGAAGGGCCGCGTCCGTTGGGGATCTGTGCCGATGCCCGAGTCATTCGAGATGGTGCGAGCGCGGCGCGACGTCCTGCTGGGGGCTGATCCTCCGGTGCGCCTGTCGCAACGCGCCGTGGCACGGCTCGCAGAAGTGCGGGCGCTCCGACGTCATCATGTGGTCGAAGACGGGCTGGTGGTGGAGCGTGGCGAGGATTCAGCGGTGCTGTGGGCGTTCGGCGGGTTGAAGGCACATTCGACGCTGCTCGCCGCGTTACCGCGTGGATTGGCTGATGCGGCCGCGGCGGACAACGAGGCAATCAGGTTTGTGCTGAGTCCCGACATGGGGAAACTGCACAGGTTGAGGGTTGACGAGGCGCTCCCTCAGGTCGCGCCGCAGACTGTCGAGGGACTGAAGTTCTCCGCAGCGCTTCCCGCTGGACTAGGCGCAGCGACCCTCGCCGAGCGACTTGCCGACCGACCAGGTGCGAGTCAGATCGTGGCGGCGGAGATCTGGTAGGTCGTGCTGGGCCATGGGCGCTCCAGCCGCATCCCCCACATTCGCCCGACTATCAGAGTCGCGCCGTGGAATAGGGCGGCCTCCGCGCCGGAGTCGCCACTCTGTGTTCGTTCTGTTCGGTCACGAGGTATCGCGCTGTACGCCGCTCCTGCGCTGTTGCAGCCCAGGGCAGGCGGCTAATCCAGGTCCCCAGACGATACATCCACCGGTGAGCCGTCCGAGGGGTGCCAACGCGTCCTCGCCTATTTGCAAAATGTGCGGCGTGCGCGTTTCACGAGCGTCTTGCGCGGCGGATAGGCTGCTGAACGGGTCTCACAATGGGGGAGAGAATGATTCCGCAGGTTTTAATGGGAATTAGCGCTGTCGCGCTGACCGCGCTCGGAATCCGATCAGCGGTCAAGTCGTCGAAAGAGACGGCGAAACGCCGCAGTACGCCCGTGGAGTGGGACACGAGATTCCCGGATGAAGCTTTCCGAGGCTTCGTCAACAACACCACGCGGAAACTTCCCCGAGTGATTTCTACTCACGTCGACGGGCTCATCGTTACCATTCACGTCAAATCGAATACCGGCCTGACCAGTTGGAAAGCCGAGGTGGACTTCTGTGACTACGGCCGTCTCACCGGCCAGCACTGGATCTCCTCGGAGAACTCGCAATCGCCCATTCCGCAGGCTCTCGCTGACGCCGTTGCGGCTGAAGTGCGGGCCAGGTACGCGACGCAAGCTCCGGTCACTTAGGCCTCGAGCAGCGACGTGCGCCCTTGGCTGTGACGCCCATGCGGCGCGGCATGCCGTGCGGCGAGATGGTCGAGATCACCAGACATCCCTCGCAATTCCGCCGTGCAAGCTCGATGACATTCGGGATCAGATTCACCTCAAGTTTGTCGAGCAGCACGCGTTCCGCTCGGGCGTGATGATGAGCGCTATCGTCCCGTCGTTTAGGAAGGGGCTTTGCGCGAAAG
>NZ_JARHXC010000297.1:0-3385 GCF_029222405.1 Microbacterium sp. Kw_RZR3
TCAGTACCAGCCGGTCGACTGCGAGTGGTCCCAGGCGCCGCACGGGCTGCCGTATCGACCCGAGATGTACCCGAGACCCCAGGCGATCTGGGTGCCGGCGTTTGTCTGCCAGTCGGCACCGGCAGAGCTCATCTTGCTTCCGGGGAGAGCCTGCGGGATGCCATAGGCACCGCTTCCGGCGTTGTAGGCCTGGTAGTTCCAGCCCGACTCGCGGTTCCAGAGCGAGACGAGGCACGAGAACTGGTCATCGCCCCAGCCGTAGCCGGACAGCATGCCGCGTGCGGTGGCCTGTGCGCCGCCCGGGCTGTTGCCACCCGAGCCTCCGCCCGACGACGGCGGGGGAGTCCAGTCGCCACCGCCGGACGAGCTGCCCGAAGACGCGTTCGACCGGGCCTCCTCGTCGGCCTTGGCTTGGGCGGCCGCCGCGGCCTCGGCTTCCTGCCGCGCCTTCTCAGCGGCCTCCTCCTCTTGCTTCTTCGCGACCGCGGCGTCCAGACTTCCGCGAAGCGCGCTGACCCGCTGGTCGACGGCCGTCGCCTCAGCCCTCACATCACCGGTCACGCCGGGGAGGAAGGTCGACGGCAGCACCTGCGCCGCGGTCAGGTGATCCGCGGCCGCCTGGAGCGCGGAGGTGTCGACGGTGGCGGGCTGACCGATGTCCAGTCCGGATGCCGCGATGTCGTTCTGGACCGTCGTCGCCGCTTGCAGCGAGGCTGCGGCGGTCTGCTCGGCGGCTCGAGCGTCTGCGCGATCGGGGTCGGACGTCGTGCCGGGCGCGACAGGTGCGCTGTAGGAGGCGAGCTGCATGCTCGAGGCCGAGAGGAGGGAGGATCCCGCGTTGGCCTGAGCGAGGGGAGCGGTCCCCGTGAGGGTCACCGTCGCCGCGAGTCCCAGAGCCACGACACCGGCGGTGATCGCGGGGCGGCGAGTGGAGCGGCGGGCCGCCAGTCGGCGGGCACGGCGGTTGTGTGTGGGCGTCGAATCAGAACTCATAAAACCGGTTTCGTATCGCGAGGACGGCGGAAAACAGCACGTCCTGCCCGTGATCGACGGGCACGGAACGGGGAGCCTGGCACGGCAGTCTGGACGCAAGCTGGGCGAGAACACCCCGACGGGCCCCGTTCGAGAGGCCATATCGATCCGACCGCGCGGCCCGCGGACCGCGGTCTCGTCGGTATCCGGGGCCGCGGATGCGTTAGGCTTGAGTGTCACTCGTCTGGCTATCCCGCACCGCGGGTGTGAGCGGGTGGCATCGCACGAAACAATCCGCTTCGCTTCGGCTCGTGGTTCTCGTTCGCCCTCCAGCGAGTGGTGCCCGGCCGGTCCGGCCTCATCCGGGGCTGTCCCGCAGGAGCCGAAGCCCGACACCAAACCCAACTAGGACAACCCACTACATGACTACCGCAACGACCGCCCCGGCTACCAAGCAGGTCGCGATCAACGACATCGGCTCCGCCGAAGACTTCTTGGCCGCGGTCGAGAAGACCCTCAAGTTCTTCAACGACGGCGACCTCATCGAGGGCACCGTGGTGAAGATCGACCGCGACGAGGTCCTCCTCGACGTCGGTTACAAGACCGAGGGTGTCATCCCCTCCCGCGAGCTTTCGATCAAGCACGACGTCGACCCCAACGAGGTCGTCAACGTCGGCGATCACGTCGAGGCCCTCGTTCTCCAGAAGGAGGACAAGGAAGGTCGCCTCATCCTGTCCAAGAAGCGTGCGCAGTACGAGCGCGCGTGGGGCGACGTCGAGAAGATCAAGGAGAACGACGGTGTCGTCACCGGCTCCGTGATCGAGGTCGTCAAGGGCGGGCTCATCGTCGACATCGGCCTCCGCGGCTTCCTCCCGGCCTCGCTCATCGAGCTGCGCCGTGTTCGCGACCTCACGCCGTACCTCGGCCAGGAGATCGAGGCGAAGATCCTCGAGCTCGACAAGAACCGCAACAACGTCGTTCTGTCGCGCCGCGCCCTGCTCGAGCAGACGCAGTCCGAGTCGCGCACCACGTTCCTCAACAACCTCCACAAGGGCCAGGTCCGCAAGGGCACGGTTTCGTCGATCGTCAACTTCGGTGCGTTCGTCGACCTGGGCGGCGTGGACGGTCTCGTGCACGTCTCCGAGCTCTCCTGGAAGCACATCGAGCACGCCTCCGAGGTCGTCGAGGTGGGCCAGGAGGTCACCGTCGAGATCCTCGAGGTCGACCTCGACCGTGAGCGCGTGTCGCTCTCGCTCAAGGCCACCCAGGAAGACCCGTGGCAGGTGTTCGCCCGTACCCACGCGATCGGTCAGATCGCTCCGGGCAAGGTCACCAAGCTCGTTCCGTTCGGTGCCTTCGTCCGCGTGGCGGATGGCATCGAGGGCCTCGTGCACATCTCCGAGCTGTCCGGCAAGCACGTCGAGCTCGCCGAGCAGGTCGTGTCGGTCGGCGAAGAGGTCTTCGTCAAGATCATCGACATCGACCTCGAGCGTCGTCGCATCTCGCTGTCGCTGAAGCAGGCCAACGAGTCTGTCGACCCCAACGGCACCGAGTTCGACCCGGCGCTGTACGGCATGGCCACCGAGTACGACGAGCGTGGCGAGTACAAGTACCCCGAGGGCTTCGACCCCGAGTCGGGTGCCTGGCTCGAGGGCTTCGACGCTCAGCGCGAGCAGTGGGAGCAGGAGTACGCGGCGGCCCAGGGTCGCTGGGAGGCCCACAAGGCTGCCGTCGCCAAGGCCCTCGAGGCCGAGGCTGCGAACCCCACCGACACCGGTTCGTTCGGTGGCTCGTTCTCGTCGGAGTCGCCCGCTCAGGGCACCCTCGCCGACGACGAGTCGCTGGCTGCGCTTCGCGAGAAGCTCTCCGGTCGCTGATCGGTTCCTCATCGAAGGCCGGTACCCCTCGGGGTGCCGGCCTTCGGTCGTTCCCGCGCAACCCCTGGAGATCCCCGTGGACGTCGGGGCAGGATCGTCGCATGGCAAATAGACTCCCGCTCCTGATCGCCCTCGCCGGCGTGGCCGTGCTGTTCCTGTCCATCGCGTTCGTCTTCGCTCTGGTCATCGGTGCCATGTTCTTCGGTGGCATCGAGTTCACCGGCGGACATACGGATGCCACGGCCTCGCTGGCATCGATCCCGTCGCTTATCTGACCCTCCGGGGCCACAGCTCGGGCTGTGCGGCCCGAACTCGCGAAAACCGCGGATTTCCGCGGTTTCGGGGGTGCGACACGCCCGGGCGGTGGTGTGGATTGGACGAGTGCGCGGGATCCGCGTAACTTATTACTTGTTCGCCCCACAGGGGAGAGCGGAGCGGCCAAAAGGCCCCGCGTCCCCTCAAGCGGTGAACCACCCCCAACACGGCACTTGAGAGTTTCGATTCTCTGGTCTACAGTTGGGATCCTGCCACTCGGC
>NZ_JARHXC010000298.1:0-5116 GCF_029222405.1 Microbacterium sp. Kw_RZR3
TCAGTCGAGGAACAGGGCGCGCAGGCGCTTGGTCGTGAAGAACAGGCCGACCGCGATCATGACGACGTAGTAGAGCACGTGCCAGAGCAGCGCGGGCGAGAGCGACCCGGTCGTGAGCCCCCGGATGAGTTCGACCCCGTGCCAGAGCGGGAAGGCTTGCACGAGGTACTGGATCGGCTCGGAGTACGTCGTGATCGGGAAGAACGTCGCGGAGAACAGGAACATCGGCAGCATGATCAGGGTGATCCAGTCCATGTGCTGGAAAGTCTTCATGTAGCTCGTGATCGCCATGCCGAGGCTCGCGAAGCCGAACGCGATGAGCACCACCGCGGGAAGGGCGAGGATCGCGGTCGGCGCGAGATTCAGCCCGAACAGCTGCATGATGACCATGAAGCCGCACGCATAGACCAGCCCGCGCATCAGCGCGTACAGGATCTCGCCGAGCGCGACGTCGAGCGGACCCAGCGAGGTCGACAGCATCCCCTCGTAGAGCTTGCCGTAGTTGAGCTTGAAGAAGACGTTCCACGTCGAGTCGTAGACGGCGCCGTTCATCGCCGAGACCGCGAGAAGCGCCGGCGCGATGTACGCGGCGTACGGGACGACCATGCCCGTGGAGGTCGTGACCTCACCCACGAGCGCGCCCAGACCGATGCCCATCGACGCCAGGTACAGCACCGGCTCGAAGAAGCCCGATACCACCACGACCCAGTTCGACGACCGCGCCGCCAGGAAGCTGCGCTGCAGCACCGCCTGCGGGTTGCCGGCCCAGAGGGCTCCGACGCCGCCGCGGCGACGCGCGGGGCGCTCGGTCGTGACGGCGCTCATGCGGCGAGCCTCCGTTCGAAGATGCGTCGCGCCACCAGGTACCCTCCCGTGGCGAGCGCGAGCAGGTACGCCAGGTGTCCGAGCGCCGGAAGCGGCTCGAGGGGACCGTACGTGAGCATGCGTCCGACCTCGGTCGCGTGCCACAGCGGCGAGACCCATCCGATGGGCTGCAGGAACCACGGCAGCGTCGAGAGGGGGTAGAACGTGCCCGAGAACAGGAACATCGGGACGAAGACGAACCGTTGCACGAGAGCGAACTGCCCCTTGTCCTCTTCGAGGGAAGCCGCGAAGGCCATGAGGGGCGCGCCGAAGCTCACCCCGGCGAGCAGGCCCACGGGGATCGACAGCCATCCCGTGGCGGGCTCGGGGACGGCGCCGAACAGCCAGATGAAGAGGTAGTAGGCCGCGACGCCGACGAACATGCGTGCCGAGGCACCCAGGACGACGCCGTTCGCGATCTGCGCCGACGACAGCGGCGAGGCGTTGAAGCCGTAGAAGTAGCGGCGCCACTTGAAGCCCGACATCACGGGGTACGTGAACTCCTCGGATGCCACTCCCACGGCCGCCGTGGCCAGCAGCGCGGGCGCGATGAAGACGAGGTAGGGCACGGCACGCCCGCCATCGTCGATCTGGCCCTGGATGAGCGCGGCGAGGCCGAGGCCCAGACCGAGCAGGTAGAGGATCGGCTGACCGAGGGCGCCGACGACGATCGTCCAACCGTAGGCGCGCATCGTGCGGACCATGTGCTCGGTGACGTACCAGGAGCCGTATCGGCGCGGCTTGCGCGCCCACGCGAGCACCTCCGCGCGCAACTCGTCGGCGGAGGGGTGGCGAACGGCATCCGGGGTCTGGGGTGTGCTCATTCGATCAGCGACCGTCCGGTGAGGCGGAGGAAGACGTCTTCGAGGCTCGATCGCCGCACGAGCGACGTCAGGGGCGAGTACCCCGCGGCCACGACGCGTTCGAGGGCGGCTTCGCCGTCGTGGGCGTAGACGAGCACCCGGTCGGGGAGCACCTCGACGCGGTCGCCGATGCCGCCGAGGGCGCGGGCGGCCTCTTCGTTGCGATCGGAGCCGAATCGCACCTCGAGCACCTCGCGGCTCGAGTGCTCGCGGATGAGCGACGCGGGCGAGCCCTCGGCCATGATCCGGCCCTTGTCGACGACGATGAGCCGGTCGCACAGCTGCTCGGCCTCGTCCATGTAATGCGTCGTCAGCACGAGCGTCGTACCGCGTTCCTTGAGGCGGAAGAGGCGGTCCCACAGCACGTGTCGCGCTTGCGGGTCGAGTCCGGTGGTCGGCTCGTCGAGTAGCAGGATGCGCGGATCGTTGATGAGCCCCCGGGCGATCGTGAGACGGCGCTTCATTCCGCCGGAGAGTTGCTCGACCTTGCTCGTCGCCTTGTCTTCGAGCTGGGCGAACGCCAGCAGCTCTTCGGCCTTCTGCGCGCAGACTTTGCCGGGCAGCCCGAAGTAACGGCCGTAGACGTAGAGGTTCTCGCGCGCGTTCAGCTCGGCGTCGAGGTTGTCTTGCTGGGGGATCACACCGAGCCGCGAACGGATCTCGGGACCGTAGTGATCGGGGTCGAGGCCGAGGATGCTCAGGTCGCCCGCGGTTCGCGTCGAGACGGCGCCGATCATCTTCATGGTCGTCGACTTTCCCGCGCCGTTGGGCCCGAGCAGGCCGAAGGACTCGCCCGGCGCCACCTCGAACGACAGCCCGTCGACCGCGACGAAGTCGGCCTTGCCCTTCGCGCGGTAGCGCTTGACCAGGTCTCTTGCGGCGATCACGGGCTCAGACACGGCTCCACCATATCGAGGGGCTCCGACATGGGCCGGGGCGGGGCCGTGGTGTCCCGGGGGCCTGCCGCGGGGCGGGGCCGTGGTGTCCCGGGGGCCTGCCGCGGGGCGGGGCGGGGCTGCCCCGGGGGCCCACCGCGGGGCGGGTGGCCGGGGCGGGCGGCCGGGCGGGTCGCGGCAGGGGCCGCCTGAGGGCGTGGCGGGCCAAACTCCTGAGTTCCTGCGCTGTCAGGCCTCGGCCGCGGCTGACATCGCGCGGCCGCCGAGGGCTTCTCAGGAGTTTCGTCCACCGGCGAACCAGCTCGACCGGCCGTGTCGGCGGTGAGGGGTACGGTCGAAGCACCCCATCTTCCTTTCCCGAGGTCCGCATGTCTTCTCCCGCCCCCGCGCGTGGCCGGCGCGGCCGTCGCACCCCCGAAGGGCCGCGCGCGTCGTTCCGCCAGTTGCTGCCGTTCCTGCTCGAGCACAAGCGCACCCTCGCCGTGGTCGCCGTACTCAGCGTGCTGGGCGCCGCCGCGACGCTCGCGCAGCCCCTGCTGGTCGGCGAGGTCATCTCGCGTGTGCAAAACGCCGTACCCCTCGGCGCCCTCGTCTGGCTGCTCGTAGCCTTCGTCGTGCTGTCTTCGGTGATCTCGGGTTTCCAGCACTACCTGCTTCAGCGCACGGGCACCGCGGTCGTGTACTCGTCGCGAAGGCGCCTGATCGCCCGCATCTTGCGCCTGCCCATCAGCGAGTTCGACGCCCGCCGCACCGGCGATCTCGTCTCGCGCGTGGGCACCGACACCACGCTGCTGTATGCCGTCCTCACGCAGGGATTCGCGGATGCCGTGGGCAACGCGCTCATCCTCGTCGGCGCCGTGATCGCGATGGCGTTCATCGACCCGCTGCTGCTCGGACTGATCGTCGTCGTCGTGGGTGCCTCGCTGGCGGTTGTCGTGTTGCTCAGCACGCGCATCCGCGCGGCCTCCGCCGACCACCAGGCGCGGGTCGGCGAGCTCTCGTCGGGGGTCGAGCGGGCGGTGGGCTCGATTCGCACCATCCGCGCCGCCGGGGCGACGGAACGGGAGGCCGCGGCTGTGACGCGAACCGCCACCGCCGCGTACGACGCCGGGGTGCGCATCGCGCGGGTGTCGGCTCTGATCGTTCCGATCGCCTTCGTCGCGCTACAGGTCTCGCTGCTCGTCGTGCTGGGCGTCGGCGGGTACCGCGTGGCATCCGGAGCGATCGACGTCGCGTCGCTCGTCACCTTCGTGATCTTCCTCTTCCTGCTCGTGCAGCCCCTCGCCTCGGCGATCGGTGCCATCACGTCGGTGAATCAGGCGCTCGGCGCACTCGGACGCATCCAGGAGGTCCTCGATCTTCCCCTCGAGAGCGATGGCGACCAGCCGCGGGCGGCGGGCTCGATTCCGGATGCCGCTGCGTTGGAGTTCCGCGACGTGCGGTTCCGGTACCCCGAGCACGTCGTGAAGGCACGCGAGGCGGCGGCCCGGGAGGCCCGCTCGGTCCTCGCCGATGTCCACCTCGAGACGGAGGAGCTTCCCGCGGAGAGCGACCGCGAGGTGCTGCGCGGGGTGTCGTTCACGGTGCCCCGCGGGTCGCGCGTGGCACTGGTGGGGCCGTCGGGGGCGGGCAAGAGCACGATCCTGTCGCTCGTCGAGCGCTTCTACGACCCGACCGACGGCGCGATCCTCGTCGACGGCGTGGATGCCCGCGAGCTCGCGCGCGACGATTTGCGGGCCCGCTTCGGGTACGTCGAGCAGGACGCCCCGACCCTGGCCGGCACGATCGCCGACAATCTGCGACTCGCCTCGCCCGCGGCATCCGACGCCGACTGCGAACGCGTCCTGCGCGAGGTCAACCTCGGCGACGTGTTGGAGCGGAGCCCGCTCGGCGTCGACGCTCCCGTCGGAGAGGACGGCGTGATGCTGTCGGGCGGAGAGCGTCAGCGTCTCGCGATCGCACGCGCCCTGCTGGCGGCTCCCCCGGTGCTGCTGCTCGACGAGTCGACCTCGTCGCTCGACGGCGTGAACGAGCAACGCATGCGCGAGGCGATCGACGCGGTGGCGACCGACCGCACCCTCCTGGTAATCGCGCACCGCCTGTCGACGGTCGTCGACAGCGACCTCATCGTCGTGCTCGAGAACGGCCGGGTGGTCGGTCAGGGTACGCACAGCGAGCTCGTGGCATCCACTCCCCTGTACCGGGATCTGGCGAAGCATCAGCTGCTGGTGTAGCGGGGTCGGCTTCGGCCGGCGGTCGGGCGCGGGGTGGGTCGCTGCTGGCCGCGGGCGGCTCGGGGCTTCGGGGCGGGTGTGCGCGCACGCATAAACACGATCCGCGCACGGAAACACGCTCTGCACGCGTTTGCGTGAGCAGACAGCGTTTATGCGCGACCGCCACGGCGCGGACGCCCCGCGCGGACGCGCCCCGATACCACGGACCGCCGTCCGCGCGGGCCCCCGCGCCGCCGCTCGCCCGCCAACACGCATAAAC
>NZ_JARHXC010000299.1:0-13384 GCF_029222405.1 Microbacterium sp. Kw_RZR3
TCATACCCGGTGGCTGCGCCTCTCGATGAGCACGGTGTCGCGCCAGCGGCCGGCCACGTCTCGTCCGATCCGCTCGCGCGTTCCGACCGTGCGGAAGCCGTGGCGGGCGTGAAGAGCGAGCGACGCGGTGTTCTCAGTAAAGATCGACGCCTGGATCGTCCAGATACCGTCGGCCTCGGTCGAATCGATGACCGCGTCGAGCAGTGCATGCCCGATTCCCTGTCCTCGACCGTCGGCCTCGACATAGACGGAGTGCTCGACGACCCCGCGGTAGACCGGCCGTGACGACACGGCCGACACAGCCGCCCAGCCCGTGATTCGACCGTCGATGACCGCGACGAAGCGGTGCGCGTCGAGCTTTCCCGTCGCGAAGTCGACCCAGGTCGCCGGGGGTGCCGCTTCGAACGTGGCGTGACCGGTCGCGATGCCCTCCGCGTAGATGCGATGCACCTCCGGCCAATCCGCCTCGGCCAACGGGCGCACCGTCGTGCTCACGCGCAGCAGGACCCCGCGTCGGTCGTGCACACGCCCGTCTCGGGCAGCACGAGATCGACCTGCCGCGCCGCCACCCGGTCACCTGCGAGCTCGGCGGCTATCGACCGCACCTGCTCGTACCCGGTGAGCAGCAGGAATGTGGGCGCTCGACCGTACGACTTCATGCCCGCGACGTAGAAGTCGGGCTCGGGGTGGGTGAGCTCGGCGACGCCGTGCGGCGGCACCGACCCGCACGAGTGCACGTTCGGGTCGATGAGCGGGGCGAGGGCACGCGGCGCCTCCACGATCTCGTCGAGACCGAGGCGGATCTCGGCCAGCATCGACAGGTCGGGGCGAAATCCGGTGGCATTGACGATCACGTCCACCGCGACCGCGAACGCCTCGCCTGCGCGTCGACCGCTCACGCGAACTCCGGCGTCGGACAGCCGAACATCATCGATCTCGAACGAGGCGATCTGCTCGACACGCCCGTCGACGACCAGACGGTGCACCGCCGTGCCGAGGCGTCCGCGCGCGGCGAGGTCGTCGGCCGCGTCGGCGGCGAGCCGCGCCGTGGCTTCGGTGCGCACGGCCCACGACACGCGCGTCGCGGGGTCTTCGTCGGCGAGTGCGGCGAGCGCGATCAGGGTGTTCGCCGCCGAGTGGCCGGCGCCGACGACGAGCACACGGCGGCCGATGAAGCGGACACGGTCGCGTCCCCGTACGTCGGGAAGCGCCGTCGTCACCCGGTCGCCGAGGTCACCTTCGGGGGCGAGACCCGACGCCAACAGCGAACGCGGAGAGCTCGTCGTGCCCGAGGTGTCGATGACGGCCCGAGCCGTGGCATCCGTCACGCCGTCGTTCGTCCGCAGTCGCAGCGTGAACGGCGCAGCAGCGCGTCCGGCGGACCGCGTGCGGTCCATGCCCTGCCTCGACACGGCCTCCACGCGCGTTCGGTAGTGGACGACGGATGCCAGGGCGGCGGTGCGCGCGAGGGGTTCGAGGTAACGGTCGACCAGCTCATCGCCGGTGGGGAGGCCCTCGGCATCCGGAGCCGTCCACCCCTCGGCCTCGAGCAGCCGCTGCGCTGCCGAGTCGACGACGTAGCGCCACGGCGAGAAGAGGCGCGTGTGGCCCCATTCGCGAACGGCCGCGCCGGCGGCGTCGCCCGCCTCGAAGACGACCACTGGCAGCCCGCGCTCGATCAGGTGAGCGGCGGCAGCCAAGCCGACCGGCCCTGCGCCGATGACCGCGACGGGAAGACCCGCGCGACGGTCGACCTCCGGCCGCGGCGGGACCGTGAGGGTGAGGCTCACGCCTCGACCCCCAGCTCACGCAGCAGCGTGGTGACACGCGCCTTGATGTCGTCGCGGATCGGGCGAACTTCGTCGAGGCCCTTGCCCGCCGGATCGGTCAGTTCCCAGTCCTCGTAGCGCTTGCCGGGGAAGATCGGGCACGCGTCCCCGCAGCCCATCGTGATGACCGCGTCGGACGCGCGCACGTCGTCGGTGAGCAGGAGCTGCGGCACTTCCGCGCTGATATCGATGCCCTCCTCGGCCATGGCCGCGACCGCCATCGGGTTGAGGGCGTCACCCGGTGCGCTCCCGCCCGACAGCACGCGGACGCGCTCGCCGCCTAGGGCGCGGGCGTAGCCGGCGGCCATCTGCGAACGGCCGGCGTTGTGCACGCAGACGAAGAGGATGGTGGCGGTGTCGGACATCACGCTTCCTTCGGGTCGGGGCGAACGGGAACAGCATGACGCAGAACATCGACGCACGTCAATATTGACGTTCCTCGATATTCTGAGAATGATGGATGCCATGACTCCCGGTACCGCCCTGCCTCTGCTCGACGCCCCGTGCTGCGTGTCGTCGGGAGATGCCGCGATGGCACCGGCAGAGGCGGAGACCCTCGCGAAGACGCTCAAGGCGCTGGCCGATCCCGCCCGCCTGCGGATCGTGTCGATCATCGCCGCTCAGGATGCTGGCGCCACGTGCGCGTGCGACCTGCAGGAGCCGCTGGGCCTGTCGCAACCGACGGTGTCACACCACACCAAGGTGCTGGTGGATGCCGGCATCCTGACCCGCGAAAAGCGCGGCACCTGGGCGTACTTCTCCCTCGTGCCGGGTGCCCTCGACCGCGTCGCCGCGGCCATCGCGCCCCGGCCCTGAGGCGCGCAACCCCCGCTTCCGCCGGCAGGGCGATGCCTAGGCTCGCCCCATGAGCGCGTACGACGCCATCGTCATCGGCGCGGGGCTCGCGGGGCTGCGCTGCGCGACCCGCCTCGCCCACGCCGGCCACGATGTCGTGGTCCTCGAGGCGGGCGAGACCGTCGGCGGACGTGAGCGGACCGACATCGTGGACGGCTTCCGCCTCGACCTCGGCTTCCACGTGCTCAATCCGGCGTACCCGGCCATCCGGCGATGGGTCGATGTCGACGCGCTCGCGCTGCGGTGCTTCCCCGTCGCGGTCGGCGTACGGCTCGAGGACCGGGTCGTCCGTCTGGCCCATCCCGTGCGACACCCCTTCTCGCTCCCCGAGACGCTGGCCAGCGGGCTCGTGCGGCCCGCCGATCTCGCCGCGCTCGCCCGTTGGGCGGCGCCGACCGTGGTCTCGGCCCGCGCGGCGAAGGACGGCACCGACCGCACGCTCGAAGAAGCGTGGGATCGCGCGGGTCTACGCGGGCCCCTCCGCGAAAGCGTGCTCGAACCGTTCCTCGCCGGCGTCCTCGCCGACAACCGGCAACAGACCTCCGACGCCTTCGTCCGGCTGCTCGTGCGCAGCTTCGCGCTCGGCCGTCCGGGGGTCCCCGCCGCGGGGATCGGCGCTCTTCCCGCGCAGCTCGCCGACACGGCGCGCCGCGCCGGGGCCGGCATCCGGGTCGGTCATCGGGTGGTTTCCACCCGGCCCCGGGGGTCCGGTTGGCACGTGGGCATCGAGGGACGGGATGCCGTCACCGCCCGCGCCGTGGTGATCGCGACCGGGCTCGACCCGGCGCTCGACGTCCCGCTCCCCCGGCCCCGAGGGCTGCAGACGTGGTGGTTCGCCACCGACGACGCACCGAGCGAGGACGCTGCGCTCCGCGTCGACGGGCGACGACGCGGCCCGATCGTGAACACCGCGATCATGACGAACACCGCCCCGACCTACGCTCCGCGGGGACAGCACCTCGTCCAGGCGACCTGCGTGATGCCCTCCGCGGCGACGGAGGATGGCATCCGGAGCCAGCTCGCCGAGATCTGGGAGACCGACACCCGACCGTGGCGACTCCTCCGGCGAGACGACGTCGCCCGCGCTCTGCCGGCGCAGGACCCGCCGCTGCGCCTGCGACGGCCCGTTCGCCTGGGTGACGGGCGCTACATCGCCGGCGATCACCGAGACACCGCGTCGATCCAGGGTGCCCTGGTCTCGGGCCAGCGCGCCGCGGAAGCGGTGCTCGCCGACCTCGCGCGCTGAGCCAGACTGGACGAATGCCCGGCCTCCACCACCTCGACATCTGGATCGCCCACCCCGACGACCTGACCGACTGGATCTGGCTCTTCACCCGCCTCGGATGGACGACGGATGCCGAGTGGCCCGGTGGGGCGACCTTTACCGCCGCCGGCGCGTACATCTCGGTGACGACGACACCGAACACGGTCGACGCCCCGCATGATCGCCGACGGCCCGGCGTGAACCATCTCGCTTTCGAGGGCGGGAGGCCCGCCGAGGTGGACGCCGTGATGGTCGACGCCCCCGCGCACGGGTGGAATCCCCTGTACGCCGACCGCTATCCGCACGCCGGCGGACCGCAGCACTACGCGGGGTGGATCGAGAACGCGGCCGGCTTCAAGGTCGAGATCGTCGCGGACTAGCGGCTCGCGCCGCGAGCGGCGAGCGCGGTCAGGGCGTCGCCGGTCACGCGCCTCGTCGTCCACTCGTCCATCGCCTCGGCGCCGAGCGCGCGATAGAAGCCGATCGCAGGCTCGTTCCAGTCGAGCACCGTCCACTCCAGGCGCGAGTAGTCCTTGTCGATGCATTCGGCGGCGAGCGCGGCCAACAGGGCCACGCCGTAGCCGGACGACCGGTACTGCTCGTGCACGTAGAGGTCTTCGAGCCAGATGCCGTGACGGCCGGTCCAGGTGGAGTACGTGAGGAACCAGATGGCGATCGCGCGGATCTCCCCGTCCCGCTCCACGACGAATGCGAACGCGCGGGGATCGTCGCCGAACAGCGTCGCCCGGATCATCTCGGCCGTGTTGTTCACGGCATCCGGCTCTTTCTCGTAGTCGGCGAGCGCCTGGATGCACGCGAGGATGCCCTCTTCGTCGCCGGCACGGGCGGGGCGCAGAACGGCCCCGTCTCGGAGATCGGTCATTCCAGGGGCTCCCAGCTCTCGGCCGCCACGCGGCGGAAGTTGCCGCCGAGCACGGCGGCGGTGTCGGCTTCGGTCCATCCTCGCGCGGCGAGCGCGGAGCCCAGACCGACGAAGGTCTCGGGCGGCATCCACTCCATGGGTCCCCACCGCGTGTAGCTGTCGTCGTACAGCTCCGGCGACTCGACGATCGTGTCGCGGAACGTCCGCCAGTCGAACGAGAAGTCCGTGCTGACACCGACGTGCCGGATGCCGACGACCTCGACGGCGTACTCGAGGTGGCGGACCATGGCATCCAGGGTGGCGGTGTTCGGCCCGAGGAAGATGCCGACACCGGTGATGCCGACGACTCCCCCGGTGTCGGCGACCGCTCGCGCCTGATCGTCGGTGATGTTGCGGGGGTGGTCCCAGACCGCGCGCATGTTGGAGTGACTGAACACCACGGGACGGGCCGAGACCCGGCACATGTCGAGAGTCGTGCGGGCGCCGACGTGCGCGCCGTCCGGCACCATCCCGCGACAGTTCATCTCGGCCACGAGGTCGCGGCCCCACGCGGTGAGACCGTCGTCGACCGCGTCGAGGCAGCCGCCGCCCGCGCGATTGGCGTGGTTGTACGTCGGGCCGAGCGTGCGCACACCCTGCGCGACGAGGGGGCCGACGGCATCCAGGTCTCCGCCGAGGGGAGCGCAATCCTCGAGGTCGAACGCGACGGCGGTGTCGCCGCGAGCGGCGATGCGGTCGACGTCGGCGACGGTGGCGGCGAGCTCCAACCCGTCGAGAGCGGCGACCTGCGCGCGAAAGGAGTGGAGAAGGGATGCCGTGAGCTCCGGCCCGTGCGGGGCGTAGCCGACGTTCAGCGAGACGTATCCACCGCCGGCGCCGCGGTACCGGTGCACCTCAGCGATGTCGGCGGTCTCGACGAGTTCGACGCAGGCGTGCTGATCCCAGAGCATCAGGCACCCGCAGCGGAGCCCGCCGGCGCGAGCCCCGCGTCGAGCGCTTCGCGCCCGTCGAACACGAAACAGTCGCCCTGCCAATGCGCGTCGCCCTGGGCCGCGAACCACCCGAGGATCCCCCCGTCGAGCTGGTACGCGTCGAGACCCTCGTCGCGCAGATACAGCGCCGCCTTCTCGCAGCGGATACCGCCGGTGCAGAAACTCACCACCGTCTTGCCGGCGAGTTCGTCGCGATGCGAGCTCGCGGCATCCGGGAACTGCGTGAAGCGCTCGATGCGCCAGTCTTTCGCCCCGGCGAAGGTGCCGTAGTCGACCTCGAAAGCGTTGCGGGTGTCGACGAGCACGACCTCGCGACCCTCGTCGTCCGCGCCCCGATCGAGCCAGCGGCGGAGGGTCGCGGGCGACACGGCAGGCGCCCGTCCGTCCTGCGGGCGCACCTCGGGCCGGTCCATGCGGATGATCTCGCGCTTCACCTTCACCAGGAGCTTGCCGAAGGGCACGGCATCCGACCAGCTGTCCTTCGTTTCGAGCGAGGCGAAACGCGGGTCGGCACGCAGCTCGTCCACGAAGCCGCACACGGCGTCGGCGGCCCCCGCGAGGAAGAGGTTGATGCCCTCCTCGGCGAGCAGGATCGTCCCCCGCAGTCCTGCCTCGACCGCTCCCCCGCGCAGTGTGTCGCGGAGCGCCGCGGGGTCGTCGATGCGCGTGAACAGATACGCCGAGACGTTGAGGACGGATGCCATGTCTCCAGCGTACGAAAGCGTCAAGCCTCCGAGTGCCGGGGAAGCGATCGCCTAGCGTGGAGGATCACTCGTCGTCTGGAGTTCGTCGTGCCCGCAAGACCCCCTCATCCGGTCGTCGGCGTGTCGGTCGTCATCCCGGTGCGGAACGACGGACCGCACCTGTGGCGATGCCTGCAGGCCCTGGCCACGCAGACGCTCACCGCCGACGAGATCGTCGTCGTCGACAACGGCTCCACCGACGACAGCGCCGACATCGCGCGCGCCGCCGGAGCGCGCGTGGTGTTCTGCGGCGAGCGCGGCATTCCCGCCGCGGCCTCGACCGGCTACGACGCCGCGCGCGGGCAGCTCATCCTGCGTCTCGACGCCGACAGTCTCCCGGCGCCCACCTGGGTCGCGAGCATGGTCGAAGCCCTCGCCGATCCGGAGGTGGATGCCGTGACCGGCGGTGCGGTGTTCCATGACGGTCCCGCCTCCCAGCGTGTGCTGATGGCCCGCGTGTTCCTCGGCACGTACAACACGTTCTCGTTCCCCGCGCTCGGACACACCCCGCTGTGGGGGTCGAACATGGCGTTCCGCCGCGCGGCATGGGAAGCGGTGCGCGACCGGGTCCACCTCGACCCGGAGCTGCACGACGACCTCGATCTCGCGTACCACCTCGGGCTCCGTCATCGCATCCGGTACGTGCGGGGGCGGCACATGCGGGTCTCGTCCCGCACGGTGGAGCCGCGGCGGTTCGCGCGCTGCTTCCGCCGCGGGGCGGGGACCGTCTTCGCGCACTGGCCGCGAGACATCCCGCCCGTGCGATGGGCGCGGGTGGCCCGAGCGCGGCGCCGCGCGGCTCAAGCCGAGGCCGGGCGCTGATGGCCGGCATCCTCTTCCCCGACGTCGAAGCGCCGGATCTGCACGTGATGAGCTTCAACATCCGGCGGCGCTTCGACCGGATCACCTGGCCGCCCGCCGACCGCTGGCCGATGCGCAAGCAGCGGCTGCGCACCTTCCTCGGCGCGAACCGGCCTCATCTGCTCGGGTCGCAGGAGGCGATGCCCGATCAGGCCTCGTGGGTGCAGGCGTCCCTCGGGTTGCAGTACGGGCGGATCGGACTCGGACGGGGAAAGAACTGCGACGGCGAGGGGACTCCTCTCTTCTTCGACCGTGACCGGATCGAGGTCGAGGACTGGGAGCAGGTCATGCTGTCGGATACCCCCGACGTCCCGGGGTCGACGGGCTGGGGCAATACGATCCCCCGCGTCGCGGTCATTGCCCGGCTGCGCGATCGGGCGACAGACGCACGGTTCACGTTCGTCAACACGCACTTCGACGCGTTCTCCCGGCGGGCGCGGCGCCGCTCGGCGACCTGGCTGCACGACCTCGTCGCCCGGCGCGAACACCCGCTCGTCTTCACCGCCGACGTCAACGCGCACATCCGCTCGGCCGAGCTCGCGGGGATGTTCGCCGACGGCCTCCTCGTGGACACCTGGTCGTTCGCCCCGGCACGCCGGACAGCCGAGTGGGGAACGTTCAACAACTACGCGGCCCCTCGTGTCGGCGCGCGGCGTATCGACGCGCTCCTCGTGACCCCCGACGTGGGCGTCCGTGCGGTCGGCATCGACCCGCGCCCGACGGGCACGCAGTGGCCGAGCGATCATCTGCCGGTGCAGGCCGTCCTGCGCGTCCACCCGGCGGAGGGCCCGCGATGATCCGGGCCATGTACGCGAACCTCCAGCGTCCCCCGCGCAGCGCCACCGACTGGCTGGCCGACCTCGTGCGGGCGGTCGCGATCGTCGTCGTCATCGTTTCCCTGTTCACCCTTCCGTTCACCGATTTCGCGGTGCTGTCGATGTCGCTGCCCGCGGTCATGCTGTCGCGCATGATCGGGCTGCGCTCGGGTCTCGACCTCATCACCTGCGTCACGGTGTTCGTGGCCGCGGGCAGCAACGTCATCGACCTGTACCGCGCATGGACGGGCTGGGACCTCGTCGTGCACCTCGCATGCACGGGCGTCCTCGCGGCTGTCGCGCTCGTGCTGCTCGATGACGCGCGCGTGATCTCCCCCACGGGTCGTCGCCGTACACCGATCGTCCTTGCGACGATCACCGGGCTCGCACTGAGCGCCGTGTGGGAGATGGTCGAGTGGTTCGGTTACCGCTTCATCACGGATGCCATCTTCGTGACCTACGACGACACGATCGGCGACATGATGGCCGGCGGCGCGGGAGCACTCGTGGCCGGGGTGCTGGCCTCCCGATTCCGCCTGACCCGGCCCGACCGCGCCCGGCTGTAGACCCGCGACGCGTTCCCCGTCGAGGCGGACGCGTTCCCCGTCAAGGCGCCCCGACGGGGCGGGAGTGCCGGAAACCGGCACCCCCGAAGTCCGCGGGGCAGCCGTCAGATCTTGCCCGCGACGTCGCGGCCCACGAGGTCGCCGTCGGGATTCGGCTCGCTGAGCTGATCGCCGGGAGCTGTCGTGTCCTCGAGTGGCGGAAGTCCGGCTTCGACGCGGGAGCCGATCTCAGCATCCACGTTCTTCCAGTACTGCACGGCACGATCGCGGACGTCTCTGCGCGTCACGCCGCCCACGTGCCCGGTGATGGTCTCGACGAGACGATCGCGCTCCTCGGCCGACATCACCTCGCGCACCAGAGCACCCGCCTGACCCCAGTCGTCGTCCTCGGGGTGCAGGGTCGCCGCCGACCGCACGAGCTCGCCGTCGCTCTGCCATCCGCCGTCACCGGCACGACGAGGATCGGCCGCGGGGCCACCCGCCGAGTTGGGAGCGTAGACGGGCACCTCGGGCGGGTTGTACTCGTAGCGCATCGCGCCCTCCTTCGAGTACGAGTGCACCTCGGTGTGCGGACGGTTGACCGGCAGCTGCTGGTAGTTCGTGCCCACGCGGTACCGGTGCGCGTCGGCGTAGCTGAAGATGCGCGCCTGCAGCATCTTGTCGGGGCTGCCGTCGATGCCGGGCACGAAGTTCGACGGTTCGAACGCGGCCTGCTCGATCTCGGCGAAGTAGTTGCCCGGGTTGCGGTTGAGCTCCATCGTGCCGACCTCGATCTCGGGGTAGTCGCTGTGCGGCCACACCTTGGTCAGGTCGAAGGGATTGAAGCGGTAGGTCTTCGCATCGTCGTAGGGCATGATCTGCACCTTGAGCGTCCACGTCGGGAACTCGCCCCGCTCGATCGCCGCGTACAGGTCGCGGATGTGGAAGTCGGCGTCCTGACCCGCGATCTGGTCGGCTTCGTCCTGCGTGAGGGTCTTGTGACCGAGGTCGGTGTGGAAGTGGTACTTCACCCAGAAGCGCTCGCCCTCGGCGTTGATCCACTGGTAGGTGTGCGAGCCGTAGCCGTTCATGTGACGCCAGGAGGCCGGGATGCCACGGTCGCCCATGAGCCAGGTCACCTGGTGGGCGCTCTCGGGCGACAGCGTCCAGAAGTCCCACTGCATCGTGTTGTCGCGCAGGTGACTGCCGGGCAGGCGCTTCTGCGAGCGGATGAAGTCGGGGAACTTGATGCCGTCCTTGACGAAGAAGACGGGGGTGTTGTTGCCGACGAGGTCGTAGTTTCCCTCGGTCGTGTAGAACTTCAGCGAGAATCCGCGCGGGTCGCGCCAGGTGTCGGGGCTCCCCTGCTCGCCCGCGACCGACGAGAAACGTGCGAGCATCTCGGTCTCGACGCCGGGCTGGAACAGCGCCGCGCGGGTGTACGCCGACACGTCGCCGGTCGTGCGGAACGTGCCGAAGGCGCCGCCGCCCTTGGCGTGCACCACGCGCTCGGGCACACGCTCGCGGTTGAACTGCGCGAGCTTCTCGATCAGGTAGTGGTCGGTCAGAGCGATCGAGCCGTCGGCTCCGACGCTCTGGGAGTGCTCGTCGCTGGCGACGGGCGCTCCGCCGTTCGTGGTGGTCGGCTCGGTCATGGCTCTCCTCACGTCGTGGGCCGGGAAACGAAAGGCCCAGGGACGACGCTACGCACGGGCTCCGACATCGCCGAGGCATTGCGGTTCGTCCTCGGACCACGTAGGGGCCAGAGCCTGTCAATCCCCCGATCCCCGGCCGGCCGGGTCGGGAGCATGGCGGGACCGAACGAGAGGAACCGCACATGTCGAAGGATCTGTCGAAGGGCGACCGCGTCAGCTGGGACACCCCGCAGGGGCGCACGCAGGGCGAAGTCGTCGAGAAGAAGACGAAGGACTTCCAGCACGACGGCCAGAAGTTCACCGCATCCGACGACGACCCGGCCTACATCGTGAAGTCGGAGAAGTCGGGGTCGACCGCGGCTCACAAGGGGTCGGCGCTGAACAAGCTGAAGAGCTGACCGCGGACGCTTCGACGGGCTCAGCGGCCGCTCGCGCAGAACTCGCTGAGCCTGCCCAGGTCCCTGAGCCTGTCGAAGGGACCGGAACCAACCGGAGACCGGTGACTTCGACAGGCTCAGCCACCTCTGTTCGTGCTACCCCTTCGCGTCGCGCCGCTTCCGCATCTGCGCCAGGGCCAGCCCCAGCCGGTGGTTGCCCGCCAGCACGTCCTCGTGCCGCTCGAGGAACTCCCAGTAGGCGTCGGTGAACACCGAGTCCTTGGCATCCTGAGCCGAGGGCCACCACGACCCCATCTTCTGCAGGTACGCCCCACCCGAGACGTAGGGCTTCGTCGCCACGAACCCGCCGTCGGCGAACTGGCTCATGCCCATGACGTTGGGCACCATCACCCAGTCGTAGGCGTCGACGAACAGCGCCAGGAACCACGCGTTGACCTGCCGCGGCGCGTATCCCTGCAGCAGGAACCAGTTGCCCAGCACCATGAGCCGCTCGATGTGGTGCGCGTAACCCCAGCGGTGCACCCGCTCCAGGACTGTGCGGACCGGCACGGGCAGGTCACTCGGCATCCGTTCTCCGGAGTACCAGTACTTCTGGATCCTCTGCTCGAGGTGCAGCGCGTTCACGTGCTCGAGCTTCGGATGCGCGCGATACATCCCGCGCATGTACTCGCGCCAGCCGATCACCTGCCGGATGAATCCCTCGACGGATGCCAGGGGCGCATCGGTCCGCGTGGCGGCGGCGACCACCTCCTCGACGGTGAGAAGGCCGATGTTCAGCATCGGCGAGATGATCGCGTGGAAGAGGAAGGGTTCGTCGGCCTTCATCGCGTCCTCGTAGCGCCCGAAATCGTGCAGGCGCTCGGCGACGAACACGTCGAGCCAATCGAGCGAGTCCTCGGGCGTGACCGGGAGCCAGAACTCCTCCGCCTTCCCCGGGTGCTCGGGGAACAGCTCGTCGACCTCGGCGATGACCGTGCGCGTGATGTCGTCGGGTTCGAGCTGAGGGAGGGGCGGGATCTCGACGCCCTTCTTCGGCAACGGCTTGCGGTTGTCGGCGTCGAAGTTCCAGCGTCGACCGGCAGGCTTGCCACCGTCCATCAGGATGCCGGTGCGCCGGCGCTGCCAGTGGTAGAAGTCCTCCATGAGCGGCGTCGGGTGCTCGGCGAACCAGGCGTCGACCTCTTGTTCGGGGGTGAGGAAGAGCCCGTCCGGGAGCACATCGGTCTCGACATCGTGATCGGCGCAGATACCGGCGATCCGTTCGTCGACGGGGCGGTTCGGATCGCTCATCCACGTCAGCTCGGTGACGCGGTGCTCCCGCAGCAGGCGTTCCAGCCCCGCCTTGAAGCCGAGGTCGTCGGCGAGGGTGATCCGGCGGACCGTCCGTCCCTCGGCCTCGAGCCGGGCCGCGGTGTGCCGCATCGCCGAGATCAACAGCACGATCTTGTGCCGGTGGTACGGGAGCTTGCGGAACCGGGGCGCCGACTCGATGAAGAAGAACTCCTCGACCTCGTCGTCGGCGTAGACGGGATGCTCGGCGAACTGTTGCGTCGCCAGGATCAGTGCCGCCCTCACGCGCGCCGCCTCTGCTTCGCGGCGTTCGCACGGCACCCGCGCGAGCAGTAGAGGACCTCGTCCCACTGGTCACGTCCGCTCCACCGCTTGCGATCGGTGAACGGGCGTCCGCAGTAAGCGCACGGCTTGGAGCGCACCTCGGGTCGTGACATGGCGTCATCGTCGCAAAACGCGACTCCGAACTGCGGGGGCTTGCGCTGACACAGACGTGGTGTGCGCGCAAGGCCCGCGCGCGCCCACCGCGGTTCGTGATCGGGTGCCCCCATGGACACGACACCGGACCGCACGAACGACACCGCCGACGAGCCCGACGAGTTGGAGACCGCCGACGCGCCGCAGATCCCGGACACGACCGACGACGACGGCGAGCCCGTCGACAACCCCTCCGGAGGATGACGCACACGAAGGGCCCCGCGCGCGGGGCCCTTCGTCGCATCAGTCGGTCAGATCGAACTTCTCGTTCTCGCCGCCCTTCGGACGCTCGCCGGTCACTCTCGAGGTCACCAGCGCGATCGCCGTCGCGAGCCGCCCGCCCGCGCTCCCCCAGTATTCACCGGTGAGCGCAGAGACCTTCAGCATCGTGACCCCCGGGGACTCGGGGCCGTCCGGGAACCATGCCTCGACACTGGTCGACCACAGCTCCTTCAGCTTCGCCAGGTCGTCGACGATCTCGGCGTGACCGGCGAGCGACAGCCACGTGCTGTCCGAGCTGAACGACAGACCGACCTTCGGATCCCGCCGCACGTGCTCGACGGCCGAGGCGTGCGTTCCGACGATGAACCACAGGTCGCCGTCGGACTCCCGCTCCTGGACGGTCAACGGGTGAGCGTGGAGCGCGCCGTCCTCCGCCCGCGTGGTGACCATGGCGAAGCGGAACTTCTTCAGCAGGTCGTTGAGCGTGTCCAGCTCGGTGTCGGTGGATGTCATGACACTCCCTCTTTCTGACGAAGCCCCAGCCCACCGGGTCAC
>NZ_JARHXC010000029.1:0-1465 GCF_029222405.1 Microbacterium sp. Kw_RZR3
AGATTGCTCAGTTCACGGAGGCTCGGAGCCTTTGGGTCGAGCGCGGAGCGTGGTGCGGAGCGTGGCCAGACGCGCAAGGTCGGGTGGGTGATCCGGAGAAAGACCGACGGACATCAATAGGGCTCGCAACGCATCGCCGTCGGTGAGGTCATCCCAGCCCCAGTGGACGACAGCCCGGGCTCCGCGACGCAGAAGACGGCGATCGCGGTTCTCTCTTGCCCTGAGCGCGGCGGCCGGGTCCCCGAATCGACCGTCGTACTTGATTCGACCGTCTGCCTCCCCCGCGACTCGTCGCACCGACCACCACATGTCCGCGCGATCACCGCCGGCGCCGTCGGCGCCGATCCACTGTTGAAGTTCGGGCGGCGGAAATCCCCACCATTCGATCGCCGCGCGGCTCAGAGACTCGAAGGCTGATTCGGCTCGCCCGTCCGCTCGGCTCAGCGCCCATCGCGCCGCCCTTCGACCTCGCGCGGACATCCTCTCCTCATTCAGCGTCACCAGGGAGAGCGAGTCGATCGTCCGATCCGCACCGACTGCTGCGTCCGCCGCGACGAGGCCGATGCCGGGATGCCGGTGGCGAGCGATGTCGACGCAGGTGTCCGCGCGCGAGGTCAGGCGTATGCCGTGAATCTCTTCGATGATGCGATCGGCATGCGCGCTCGTATGCACCTGCACCCCACCCGAGTGTCGCGAAGTCGCTGTATCCGGAGCAAGGACGTGGACAGGATGACCAGCCCCCACCGTCGGCAGTCCCCACAGCAGCGCAGCTGACTCCAGACACAGGACATCGTCCGGTGCTACCAGGAGGTGCGCGTGGACTCGCGCCAGATCTCGTTCCCACCCTGCGAGCGACTCCCACTCGAGGCGTGGCGCGTAAACGCCTCGCCCGACCGGCACGATCTCTCCGCGCCGCACGCTGCGCGTCGAGTGGGTCAGGGCGGACGGCCGGAGGAGGGGGAGAGGGGAGATCGTCGGCATCCGCATCATTCGCCCACCTTTGCCGACAGCACCCGAGCGCGCGTCGTGGCTGAGCTCGTCGGTGGTCAAACCCCGACCTCGCCCTGCTGTGCAGGACGGGCGGGCCTTCGCGAGACTGCATTCAGCTGACATCTCCACTGCAGCCTGCAATGGGGATGTCAGCTGAATGCGGTCTCGGAGCACGGGGCGCCGAAAGCGACGCGCAAGGGCGAGCGGAAGCGCGGGCGGCGCGCACAGGCAATCGCACAGCACGGGTTGGGTAAGGTTCCCCTGTGCACCCTGGCCAGTCTCACGCTCCTCGATTGACCACACGTTCCCGGAGTCTGCTGCGCGCCGCCGCGCTCCTGGTGACCGCGACGATCGGACTCTCCGCGTGCTCCGCGCCGGAGCCGGCGCCCGCACCCGAAGAGCCGGTGCGCACGAGTCTCACGGTCGGTGTCGTCGGTGCGCTCACGAGTTTCAACGCTGCCACCGCGCAGGGGGC
>NZ_JARHXC010000002.1:0-19378 GCF_029222405.1 Microbacterium sp. Kw_RZR3
AACCCACGGGACATTGCTGCCCACTGGTTTTCAAGACCAGGTCCATCGGCCGCTCGGACAACCCTCCCGGTCGTCCGAGTCTACCGAGGGTGCAGCGGAGCGCGCGTCCAGCCCCCGCTCCCACGCGCGGGCCTGACTAGCGTCGAGCGCATGGCGAGAGCAGTGCGCGGGTCGGTGGCATCCTTCTTCCTTCGTCTCGGGCGCCAGGTGTGGGTGCGGGCGGCGATCTTCACAGTGACCGCGGTGCTCGTCGCCTTGGCGGCGCGGTTCCTCGGGCCGCTGCTGCCGTTCTCGCTCTCCATCGACCTCGGGCAGAACGCGGTCGGATCGCTCCTGCAGATCCTCGCCACGGCGATGCTTACTGCGAGCACCTTCTCGGTGACGGCGATGGTCACCGCCTTCTCCTCCGCCACGACAACGGCGACCCCGCGCTCGACCTCGCTGCTCATCGCCGACCCGACCTCGCAGAACGCCGTGTCGACGTTCGTCGGAGCCTTCGCATTCTCTCTCGTCGGGATCGTCGCGCTCTCGACCGGCTACTACACCGACCAGGGCCGGACGATCCTCTTCGTCGGCACGATCGTCATCATCGCAATCGTCGTGGTGACT
Organism: Microbacterium sp. Kw_RZR3; assembly: GCF_029222405.1. Lineage (NCBI taxonomy): Bacteria > Bacillati > Actinomycetota > Actinomycetes > Micrococcales > Microbacteriaceae > Microbacterium > Microbacterium sp. Kw_RZR3. The sequence continues at coordinate 610 of NZ_JARHXC010000002.1, forward strand.
CTTCTCCAATGGATCTCGCACCTCGCCACCTTCGGGCGCATGGCCGACGTGATCGACCGCGTCGAGAAGGCTGCGACCACCTCGCTCGAAGTGTTCGCCGCCTCCCCCGCGCTCGGCGCGCGTCGAAGCACCGGCACCCCCGCGGATGCCGAAGCCGTGGGCGCTGAGGAGGTGGGCTATGTCACGCACGTCGACATCGCCGGCCTCGATCGGCTCGCGCGTTCCCACGATGTCGACATCCACGTGCACGCCGCACCGGGCCGCATCACCGACGCCCGCGTGCCACTCGTGTTCGTGCGCGGAACAGTCAAAGACGGCCTGAGATCCGGCATCCGTCGCTGCTTCCGGATCGAGCACCACCGCACCTATGAACAGGATCCCCGGTTCGGGGTGATCGCCCTCACCGAGATCGGCAGCCGCGCGCTCTCGGCCGCGACGAACGACCCGGGAACGGCGATCGAGGTGATCGCGGCCCTGCAGCGCGTCTTCACCCGGGCCCTTCTCACCGAGCCGACGCGCGATGTCGAGCATGAGCGCGTCTCCGTGACCCCGCCGACGTGGGGAGACCTCGTTCACGACGCCTTCCGCCCACTCGCGCGCGACGGAGCGGCCGACATCGAGGTCCAGGTGCGCCTCCAGAAATGCCTCGCCTCACTCGCCGCGACCGCACCTAACCGCGCGGGCATGTTTCGGGATGCCGCGCGCGCGGCGTTCGACCGCAGTCGACGCGCGCTCGATCGGGGCGATACGCGGGTCCTGCGGACGGCGATGCAGGAGGCCTGGGCGGGGTCCGGCATCCGTTCCTGAACGAACGCTAAGCCGCGGGTATCGGTTCTCCCAGCGCACACCATCGCCGCTTGAATCCGCCCGCGAGCAGGCGTAAACCGGGGAAAACAGCCCACCGCCCTCCGCAGCGGGCCCTGTTCGACAAGGAGGGGAACCCCATGCTCATCGTCTTCGCGCTCATCTATGCGGCATCCATCTGGGCCACCGTCGTCACCGTCCGTGACGCGCACGTCTCCGTCGGTCTCAAGGCCACGTGGGCGACAGCGCTGCTGCTTCTGCCGCCGTTCGGGCTGCTGGCGTGGCTGGTCGCGAGCGTCGCGAGCCACCGTCCGGGGCACGCCGCGCACATCTAGGGGGCTACAGCGCGCGCAATACCGCGGCGACGCCACCCTCGGTCACCGAGAGGCCGACCTCGCCGGCGGCAGCGTGCACCTCGGGGGGTCCCTGGTGCATCGCGATCGCGCGGCCGCCGTTGCGGACGGCCCACTGCATCATCTCGATGTCGTTCCGGCCGTCGCCCATGACGAGCACGCGCTCCGCCGGGATGCCCAGCCACCCGCGCACGAGTTCGAGCGCGGTGGATTTGTCGACGCCCTGCGGGGCGATGTCGAGCCACGCCGTCCAGCCGATCGCGTACGAGACCTGGCTGAGGCCGATGCGCTCGACGAGCTGGAGGAAGTCCTTGTCGGTCTTCTCGGGAGCGACGACGACGACACGGCAGACCGGCCGTTCGGACAGCTGATCGAAGGTCACGCGGTTAGCGCCCTCGAGGTTCCAGTCGTCGAGGTAGTCGGTGAACAGGCGCGAGCCGTCGGGAAGCTCGACAAGGAAGTGCGCCCCCGCGAGGTGCTCTCCGAGCAGGGTGAGCACCTCGGTCGGATCGAACGTCTCGATGTGCGCGCGCTCGTAGGGCGCGGCATCCCCTTCTCCGATCCGACGCATCACGATCGCACCGTTCGAGCACACCGCGTATTCGGGACGGATGCCGAGGCGGTCCATGATCGTGTGGGTGCTGTCCCAGCTCCGACCGGTGGCGAGCATCACCTCGTGGCCCGCCGCCTGAGCATCGGCGACGGCCTCGACGACGCCGGGGCTGAGCGTGTCGTCTTCGAGGAGCACGGTGCCGTCAACGTCGAGCGCGATCAGCATCCGCGCGACGGGAGCGTCGGCGAGGTCGGCGACGACGTCAGCCGCCTCCTGCTTGGGCGCGCTCTCGACGGCGCCGGTGTCGGGGAGAGCGGCCTCGTCGGTCACGCGATCGGCTCCATGACCTCGAGGCCGCCGAGGTACGGGCGCAGGACCTCGGGGACCGTCACCGACCCGTCTTCGCGCTGGTGCGTCTCGAGCAGGGCGACGATCCAGCGCGTGGTCGCGAGCGTGCCGTTCAGAGTGGCGACGGGCTGGGTCTTGCCGCCCCCCTCGGGGCGGAAACGCGTCTCAAGCCGGCGCGCCTGGTAGGTCGTGCAGTTCGAGGTGCTGGTCAGCTCGCGGTAGGCGTCCTGCGTCGGGACCCAGGCCTCGATGTCGAACTTGCGCGCGGCGCTGGAACCGAGATCGCCCGCGGCGACGTCGATCACGCGGTACGCCAGCCCGAGGTCTTGCAGCATGCCCTCCTGCATCGCGACGAGACGGTCGTGCTCGGCCTCGGCATCTGCCGGGTCGGTGTAGACGAACATCTCGAGCTTGTTGAACTGGTGCACGCGGATGATGCCCCGGGTGTCCTTGCCGTAAGAACCGGCCTCGCTGCGGTAGCACGTGGACCACCCGGCGTAGCGCTTCGCGCCGCGCTCGAGGTCGAGGATCTCGTCCATGTGGTAGCCGGCGAGCGGGACCTCGCTCGTGCCGACGAGGTAGAGGTCTTCCTTGTCGAGGTGGTAGACCTCATCGGCGTGCTGGCCGAGGAAGCCCGTGCCGCGCATCACCTCGGGGCGCACGAGCGTCGGCGGGATCATCGGCGTGAAATCGGCCTGCAGCGCGCGGTCGAGCGCGAGGGTCATGAGCGCGAGCTCGAGACGGGCACCGATGCCGGTGAGGAAGTAGAAGCGGCTGCCCGAGACCTTGGTGCCGCGTTCCATGTCGATGGCGCCGAGCTTCTCGCCGAGCTCGAGGTGGTCGCGCGGCTCGAAGTCGTAGGTCGGGATCTCGCCGTGCGTGCGGAGGGTGACGAAGTCTTCCTCGCCGCCGGCGGGGACTCCCTCGAGCACGATGTTCTCGATCTTCGCCAGTGCTTCGTCGGCGGCGGCCTCGGCCTCGCTGACCGCGTGCTGTGCGGCCTTGACCTGCTCGCTGAGCTGCTTGGCCTCGGCCACGAGCGCGGCCTTCTCGTCCTTCGGCGCCTGCGCCACCTTCTTGCCGTGCGCGTTCTGCGCGGCGCGCAGCTCTTCGAAGGCGGTGATGGCGGCGCGGCGGTCGCGGTCGGCGGCGAGGGCCTCGTCCACCGAATCCGGCGACTCCCCGCGGGCGATCTGGGAGCGCTTCACGAGCTCGGGATCTTCACGCAGCAGAGTCAGGTCGATCACGCGTCCATCCTACGGTCGCACCCGACCGCTGCTTCCGCCTCGGGCGGGGCACACTGATCGGCAGACACCCGGGCGTGTCTTCGCGACGACCGACGTCTCGGCATCCTCCCGTCGTCTGCGCCTGCCCGCGGGACGAGCCGGCGACACGCGCGGCTCATGCGCGCGCGGCATCCCCTCGTCAACCCCGTCTCTTCAGCCGGTTCGCACCCCTCGCGCGGTCCTATGGTGGATGCCATGGCCGCCCCTGACGAGCCGCGTGACGACGCGGAGTCCCCCGAGAACGTCCCCCACGACGCCCCCGCCGACGTGAAGGCCGACGCGGCCGCAGCCGATGGCTCCCACGAGCACTTCGACGCCGCTCGCCTGGGTGACGACGTGGCCGATCATCCGCGCAAGGACGTCCCGCATCCGAAGGACGCCGCGGAGCCGGACGACACCATCCATCAGCCGGAGGACGTCGCGCCCGACTCGTCGGCGGAGATCCCGGGCAAGACGCAGCGCGTCGACGCCGAGGGCGGCGAGGCTCCGATGGACGCCGAGCCCACGCGGAAGAAGCGCGCCGCCCTCGTCTACAACCCCACGAAGGTCGAGCCCGAGGTGCTGCGTGCCCGGGTGGCCGAGCTCGCCGCCGACGCCGAGTGGGCCGAGCCGCTGTTCTACGAGACGACCGTCGACGACCTCGGCGACGACGCGACCCGCGCCGCTCTCGACGAGAAGGTGGATGCCGTGCTCGTGGCCGGCGGCGACGGCACCGTGCGTGCGGTTGCCGAGGCCCTCACCTCCACCGGAATCCCGCTCACGATCGTGCCCAGCGGCACGGGCAACCTCCTCGCGCGCAACCTGAACCTCCCGCTGACCGACACCGACGCGATGATCCGCGCCACCTTCGAGGGCGACATCCATTCCATCGACACCGGGCTGGCTCGCATCCGCCGCGCCGACGGCGAGGTCGAGGAACACGGGTTCTCGGTCATGGCCGGCATGGGCCTGGACGCCGCGATGATCCAGAACACCCGCGACGACCTGAAGAAGCAGGTCGGCTGGGTCGCGTACGTCGACGGCGCCGCCCGCTCCCTCGTGAACGCGAAGCCGTTCCGCGTGATGTACCAGTTGGACGAACACCGCCTGCACTCGGCGAAGGTGCACAGCGTGCTCTTCGCGAACTGCGGCGCCCTGCAAGGGGGCGTGGCCTTGATCCCCGACGCCTCCATCGCCGACGGTCGCCTCGACGTAGCCGTGCTCCAGCCGACCGGAGTGCTGGGCTGGCTGGGCGTGTGGAGAAGCATCGTGTGGGACAACTCCGTTCTGCGCCGCTTCCGCGCCGGTCGCCGTGTGCTCGAACGCCGAAAGGACACGTCGGTGCGGTACCTCCGCGGCACGGGCATCGAGCTCGCGACGGCCCCGGCACAGCCGATCGAGCTCGACGGCGACGAGTTCGGCGAGGCGACGCGCATCTACACGCGCATCGTGGCGGACGGTCTCGTCGTGGCACTGCCGAAGGGGCACGACGTCTCGACGCTCTGACGGGGCCGGCGGGCCGATCGCGCGGGCGGGTGTCAAGCCCGGATCGACGGATGCCGCGGTGGATAGCGTCGGGGGATGGCTTCGCCCTCGATCGTGTGGTTCCGCGACGACCTCCGACTGACCGACAACCCCGCGCTGCGCGCGGCCCTCGACCGCGAGGAGCCGATCGTGGCGCTGTATGTCCTGGACGAGGAGTCCGACGGGGTGCGCCGGATCGGCGGGGCGGCGCGCTGGTGGTTGCACGGGTCTCTGGCATCCCTCGGCGAACGTCTCGAAGAGCGCGGCGGACAGCTGGTGCTGCGTCGAGGCCGCGCGTCCGAGGTCGTACCGGCCGTCGTCGACGAGGTCGGTGCGGGGGCGGTGTTCTGGAACCGGCGCTACGGCGGAGTCGAGCGCGAGATCGACGCGGAGCTCAAGGAGAAGCTGCGCGACGACGGCGTGACGGTCGCGTCGTTCGCGGCGAACCTCCTCTACGAACCGTGGACGGTGCGCACGCAGGCCGACAAGCCCTACGGCGTGTACAGCCCGTTCGCCCGCGCGGTGCAGAAGCTTCCCGCTCCGCGTCCGCCGATGCCGGAGGCGCTCAAGGTGCCGGGGTTCGACGGGCACGTCGACGGCGACGAACTCGGTGCCTGGGACCTGCTGCCCACGAAGCCCGACTGGGCCGGCGGCCTGCGCGAGACGTGGGAGCCGGGCGAGCCGACCGCGAAGACACGGCTGCGGGAGTTCCTCGACGACGACCTCGGCGACTACTCGACCTATCGCGACGAGTTCGCGGGAGGCGCGACCTCGAACCTCTCGCCGCGCCTGCGCTGGGGAGAGTTGAGTCCCTACCAGGTGTGGCACGACACGATCGAGCACCGCGGCTCGGGAGAGCACGCGAAGAGCGCGAGCGGGTTCCTGTCGGAGCTCGTGTGGCGCGAGTTCGCGTGGCACGTCACCTACCACTCCCCCGACATCGCGACCGTGAACTGGCGCCGCAACTTCGACGCGTTCCCCTGGCCGCGCCTGAACCGCGCACACCTCGAGACCTGGCAGCAGGGCAGAACGGGCGTCGCGGTCGTGGATGCCGGGATGCGTCAGATGTGGAAGACCGGCGTCATGCACAACCGGGTGCGCATGGTGACGGCATCCTTCCTGATCAAGAACCTGCTGATCGACTGGCGACACGGGGAGCAGTGGTTCTGGGACTGCCTCGTCGACGCGGATGCCGCGAGCAACCCCTTCAACTGGCAATGGGTCGCGGGATCCGGCGCGGATGCCGCCCCGTACTTCCGCGTGTTCAATCCGGACACGCAGCGCAAGAAGTTCGACCCGCACGACGAGTACGTGCGGGAGTGGGCACCGGAGTTCCTGAGCGAGAATCCGCCAGAGCCGATGGTCGACCTCGGCGAGACGCGTCGGCGGGCGCTCGACGCCTACGCCGAGGTCCGGCACGGCGGCTGACGGCTCCCCGTGCGCACGACGCCGGGCGCTATCGTCGAGCGATGCGCGCCGTGCCGTCTTCCCTCGACCCCACCGTCGTCGCCGAGATCGACCGGAGGTTGGCGACCGTCGAAGCCGAGCACCGGGTACGGATCCGGTGGGCGATCGAGAGCGGAAGCCGCGCGTGGGGATTCCCCTCGCCCGACAGCGATTACGACTGCCGCTTCCTCTTCGTCCGGCCCGTGGAGAGCTACCTCTCGCTCTGGCCCGAGCGGGATGTGATCGAGACACCGCTCGACGAGATCTTCGACGTCAACGGTTGGGACCTCGCCAAGACCGTCGCGCTGATCGTGAAAGGTAACGCCACCGCTATCGAGTGGCTCAACTCACCCATCGTCTATTCGGGAGACGAGACGTTCCGCGCGGACCTGCGGGCACTCGCCGAGGAGACCGTGGAGCGCGCCGCGATCGGTCGGCACTATCTGCACGTCGCCCGCCAGCAGCGAGCGGGCGCGAGCAGCCTGAAGCGGTTCTTCTACGCCTTGCGGCCGGCAGCCGCCCTGCGCTGGCTCGAGACGCACCCCGACGCCGTGGTCCCACCGATGGACCTGCCTCGCCTACTCGCTGAGGGCGATGTCGGCGGCGATGTGCGCGACGCCGCGACCGAGCTGATCGCGCTCAAGGCGCGGACGCGCGAGCTGGGCACCGGGGCAGCTCCGGACGTGCTCGAACGGTTCGTCACGGACCAGATCGAGGCGGCTGCTCCCTTCGAAGACGCCCCCCTGCACAAAGACCCGGCGATGGTGCGCAGCATCGCGGATGCCTTCTTCCGCTCCCAGGTGACGTCCCCGTCCCGATGAGCACCTGCTCCGGCCTCCGGACACGCGAAAGGGGCGCCACCTCTCGGTGACGCCCCTGACAGACGGGTGTCAGTTGACGCGCGTGTCGTCCGCGGCATCCTCGTCGTCGTCGCCCGGGATGTAGACGTCGACCACGGTCACGTTGATCTCGGCGACCTTCATGCCGACGAGCTCGGTGATGGCCTGGTGCACGGCCGCGCGGACGTCCGACGCGACACGCTGCAGCTGCTCGGGGTAGTCGACCTGGATCGCGATGTCGGCGGCGACCTCGGTCTCGCCCACCTCGACGCTCACGCCCTGCGCGTAGTCCTTCGCGCCCACGGCCTGGCGGATGTTGCCGATCACGCGGGCCGCACCGCCACCGAGGGCGTGGACGCCGGGAACCTCGGCCGCGGCGATGCCGGCGACCTTCGCGACGACGGCGTCGACGATGACGGTCGAGCCGCCGTCCTTCGTGGCGGTGGTGGGGGTGGTGTTCGTGGTGGTGGCCATGTCACTTTCCTTCCGTCGTCTCCGGGACCGTGTGTCCCGCGATGTCATAGGTAAGACGGGGCGGGAAGCGGATTCGTCACGGCGACTGCCTGGGAGAAAGCTGAGGATGGATGCCGCCGGCTCAGTCGTCGAAGAACCCGCCGTACGGGTCGTCGGAGTCGCCCGTGTCGCGCGCGTCGTACGGCACGGTCTCGACCGAGAGGATCGCTCGCGAGTGCGGGGTGAAGAGGGCGCTCACCTCGCGATTGCCGACGACGACGAACGACACGAAACCGCCGCCCGCGTGGACGGCATCCTCGATCCGCGCCTTCAGCGCGACGAGGTCCTGCCCCTGCGCGAGGAAGAAGGATGCCTCGTCGATAGCGATCTGCGTCCGCACCATCGTGCTCCTGTCGCTTGGCATGTCACCGGGCTGATCGTCGTTCATGCCCGGGAGGCTAGGTCGCCCGGCGGCACGTGGCGAGGGGGGTTGCCGTCTCGGCACCCACGGAATAGAGGGCGTGTCCGCGGGGTTGTCTCGGGGGTGATGCCCTCCCTCTCTGTTCTCGACCTCGTCCCGGTTCGCACGGGACAGACCAGCGCTCAAGCCGTGGCCGCGGCTCTCGACCTGGTGGAGCGCGCGGACCGCCTCGGCTACCGCCGGTACTGGTTCGCCGAGCATCACAACATGCCCGCTGTGGCGTCGACGACTCCCCCGGTTCTCATCGCGGCGGCCGCCGCCCGCACCTCGCGCATCCGCGTGGGGTCGGGCGGTGTGATGCTGCCGAACCACTCGCCGCTCATCGTGGCCGAGCAGTTCGCCGCACTCGAGGCGATCGCCCCCGGCCGCATCGACCTCGGTATCGGCCGCGCGCCCGGCAGCGACCCGGTCATCACGCAGCTGCTGAACCGCTCCGGCACCACGAGCGACGTCTCGCGCTTCCCCGACCACGTGACCGACATCATGGCGCTCACCTCCCCCGAGGGGGCCACGGTCCGGTTCACCTCGGGCACCGAGTATCAGGTCAAGGCCACCCCCTTGGCATCCGGGATGCCGGAGATCTGGCTGCTCGGTTCCAGCGATTACTCGGCGCAGCTCGCGGCTTCGTTCGGTCTGCCGTACGTGTTCGCGAACCACTTCGCCGGCGAAGGGCTGGAGCACGCGCTGCGGCTGTACCGGGACCAGTTCGTCCCGAACGAGTCGGGCGCGGGGCCGCGCACCTTCGTCACCGCCAATGTCGTCGCCGCCCCCACCGCCGAGGAGGCCGAGGAGCGCGCGCTGCCGCAGCTGCGGATGATGGCGCGACTGCGCACGAACCGTCCCCTGACGCCGCTCGAGACGGTGGAGCAGGCGAAGGCCGATCCGTTCGACGCGATGGCGCAGTCGATCATGGCCTCGACGCGGCAGAAGTGGTTCGTGGGCACGGGTGCTGACGTCCAGGCGCAGCTCGCCGCCTTCGCCGCGCAGCACGGCGTCGACGAGATCATGGTGTCGCCCGTCGCGGGCGCGTACGACGGCGAGGGTTCTGAGGGGCGCGCCCAGACGCTCGAGCTCATCGCGGCGCCGGCGGCCGTCGCGGCCTGACGGTCTGTGGTCCCGGTCCCTTCGACAGGCTCAGGCACCTCCGCAGGCTCAGGGACCTCCGCAGGCTCAGGCACCTCCGCAGGCTCAGGCACCTCCGCCGCGCGACCACGCATGCATCGCACGCGAGGTGGCTGAGCCCGTCGAAGCCACCGGGAGCAGCGGGCGGGCCGTCAGGCCTCGGGCTCTCCGCTCAGCAGGCCGCGGAGCCAGTCACGGGCCTCGACGAAGACGTCGTCGCTGTACCGCTGCGGGTAGCGGACGATCGCGCGGTCCGCACGCGCGTACGAGCCGAGGAAGATCACCTTGGGGCTGAACCGGCGAAGGCCGAGGAGGGCATCGGCCATGCGCTCGTCCTGCACGTGTCCGTCGGCGTCGATGACGAAGCGATAGCGACCGAGCGCGTCGCCGATGGGGCGGGATGCCAGAAGGCTCAGGTTGATGCCCCGGGTGGCGAACTGCTCGAGCAGTTCGAGAAGCGCACCCGGGTGGTCCTCGGGCAGCTCGACGATGAGCGAGGTCTTGTCGGCCCCCGTCGGCGGGGCCGGGGCCACGGTGCGGCTCACGAGCACGAAGCGCGTCACCGCGTTGGGGTTGTCGCCGATGTTCTCGGCCAGCACCGCGACATCGTGGTGGGCGACGATGCCGGGAGCGGCGATCGCGGCATCCGCGGCGCTCGTGCCGTCGAGAACACCGAGGGCGCTCGCGACGTTGCTCTCGGCGGGCAGGTGCGCGTGCGCGGGCACGTGCTCGCTCAGCCACTTCAGGCACTGGCCGTACGCCACGGGATGAGCGGCGACGAGCGACACGTCGGCGAGGGTCGCGCCCGGACGCCCCACGAGCACGAAATTCACCGGCACGAGGTACTCGCCGACGATGCGCAGGCCCGGCACCGTGGCCAGCGCGTCCTGCGCGGTGGAGACGCCGCCGTCGACGGAGTTCTCGATCGCGATCATCGCGGCATCCGATCGCCCCTCGACGACATCCGCGAGCGCCTCGCCGACATTGCGGACGGGCCGCCAGATCTGGTCGCGCGCCTCGGGCACCTGGGCGAGCGCGGCCTCGGTGAAGGTACCGGCGGGGCCGAGGTAGCTGTAGGTACGGCGGACGGGGGTGTGGTCTGTGTCGGGCAGCACCGGCTCAGCCTAGTGCGCCGGGATCGAGCGGAGTTGTGCCGACCCGCTCGGTCGCGGCGGCCCCCTCGGCGGCGGAGCCCGGCATCCATTCGCAAACCACCTGAATCGGTGGGCGAACCACCCGTGCCGTCGACGACGAACGAGGACGATACGACGTAGGCGTCGACCCCCACCGATGCCTGCCCGGCGGGACCCGACCCGCCGGGCACTCGCTCGAAGGCCAGCCACCATGCCCGAGAAGACCATCGTCGTTCCTCCTCGCCGTCAGCGCGGAACCGACCGCGACGCGACACCGCAACCCGTCACGCACGCGCGCCCCTCCGCGCGACGCATCGCCCGCGCGCGCCTCGCCGTGGTGCTGTGCGCGCTCATGTGGGTGCTGTACTGCGCCACCGTCGTCGTCGCCCTCTCACGCGGCGGGGCGCTCGTCGACGCCGCCCAACTCATCACCACCGCGGTGTTCCTCGTCTCGGTCACGTTCCTCACCCTCTCGGCGTGCATGCACCTGCTCGCGCGCTCCGGCGCCCTGCCGCGATTCGCCGCCCACCGGCGGACGCGCCGCATCGTGCTCGACGAGCACTTCGCGGGCCGCGAGCCCCGGCTCACAGCGCTGCTGCCCTCGCGGGCGGAGGATCCCGCGCTCGTGCGGATGGGGCTGTGGTCGGTGGCGCTGCAGGAGTTCCCCCGCATCGACATCGTGCTGCTGCTCGACGACGACCCCTCCCCCGTCGACGACGACGCGCGGGCGGGGCTGGAGGGATGCCGTCGGCTCACCGACGAACTCACGGCGACGCTGCGTCCCGTCGTCGACCGGGTCGAGGCTGCCGCTGCCCGGATACGGGACGAGGCGATCGGCGATGCGGAGGCGACCGAGGTCGTGATGCGCGAGCACGCCGCGTGCGCCCAGTGGCTGCGGGCTCGCGCTGCGGAGGAACCCGCGACGACGCACGTGGAGGTGTTCTTCGTCGAACAGGTCCTGGGACGGCTCGCCGGCGAATTGGATGCCACGGCCACCGCGCTCAGCGAGGCCGCGGAGGCCGGGGAACCACCGCTCGCCGTCGAACGCGCCCGTCACCTGATGGATCGGCTCGTGCGGACCTTCGGCTTCCGAGCCCGGACCTTCGAACGGCGCCGGTACACGAACCTCCCGCACACGGCGAACAAGGCCATGAACCTCAACGCGTACCTCGGGCTGATGGGCGGCCGGTACCGCGAGCAGGCGGGGGTCGGGGGTGTCGCCCTCGAGCGGGTCGACGAGGGCCCCGCGGATCTCGACGTTCCCGAGAGCGACTACGTGCTGACCCTGGACGCCGACTCGATGCTGCTGCCCGGGTACTGCATGCGTCTGATCCACGCCCTCGAACAGCCCGAGAACGCCAGCGTCGCCGTGATCCAGACTCCCTACTCGGCGTATCGCGGAGCACCGACGCGCCTGGAACGGCTCGCGGGGGCGACCACCGACCTGCAGCACATCGTCCACCAGGGGCTGACCGCCTTCGACGCCACCTTCTGGGTGGGGGCGAACGCGATCCTGCGGTGGGAAGCCGTCCGCTCGCTCCGGCGTGAAAGCCGGGAGGACGGCATCCGCGTCGTCCGGTTCATCTCCGACCGCACCGCGATCGAAGACACCGAGTCGTCGATTGACATCGCCGCGCACGGGTGGTCGCTGCTGAACTACCCGGAGCGGCTGAGCTACAGCGCGACGCCTCCGGACTTCGGGACGCTGGTGATCCAGCGACGACGATGGGCGGACGGCGGGCTGCTCGTGCTGCCGAGACTGCACGCGTTGGCGCTCCAGCGTCGGCGCGAGGGGCGGCCGCTCGGGCTCGCGCAACGGCTGCTGAGGATGAACTACCTGGGCTCGGTGTCGTGGGTGACCCTCGGGCTGCTCGCGGTCCTCACGCTGTACCCGATGGACGGGCAGTTGGTCACGGTGCTGCTGCTTCTCATCGCCGTGCCGTACTTCACCGAGATGGCCTCCGACCTGCACGCGCTCGGCTATCACCGCCGGGACGTCGCCGCGATCTACGGGCTGAACCTGCTCCTGCTGCCCGTGAACCTCGCGGGAAGCGCCGCCTCTCTCGTCCAGGTGTTGAGCGGTCGACGAGCCCGATTCGCCCGCACCCCGAAGGTCTCGACGCGAACCCGCGTGCCCGCTCTGTATTTGCTCGCTCCGCTCGCGATCGCGGGCATCGCGATCGCGGTCGCCGTTCGATCCGTGTTCACTCAGGCGTGGGGGACGACGGTGTTCGCCGCCTTCACGGCGCTCGCGATCCTGTGGGCGATCACGCGGCTGATCGGCATCCGGCACACGGTCTCGGACCTGTGGTTCGCGTGGCTCGACTGGATCTGGGTCACCCCGGTGGTGCCGGCGCCCGCGCCCGACCTCGGTCGCGCGCGCTGGGCGGCCGTGCTCGACGACGGCCCGTTGGACGCGACCGGAGCCGTCGCGTGAGCCCCGTCATGGCACCCGCCCGCTCGCGCTTCGAGGGGCGACGCCTGTCGTTCGGGCGGGTCGCGTTGACCGTGCTCGCGGCTCTCGCCGTCGTCGGGGCCGGGGCCGCGGCTGCCGTCGTGCCCGTCCTCACGACGCCGGCCACCGCGCCGGGCTCGGACCGGTGGTTCGCCGGCTACTACGACGTCACGCTCGACAGCGGCGAGCAGCTCGCGCGGAGCACCATGGCCGAGGGCCCGGGCGGAATCGTGCTCGCGTTCGTCGTGGCGGCCGGAGACGCCGACTGCACGCCGACCTGGGGTAAGGCGTACACGCTCGACGACGCGGCATCACGATTCCACCTCGACCGCCGCGTGGAGCGCCTGCGCCGCGAGGGGCGCCCGCTCGCCGTGTCGTTCGGGGGCGCGATCAACACGGAACTGGCGTCGGCCTGCTCCACCGTGGACGCCCTCGCCCGCGCCTACGGTCTGGTTCTCGACCGGTACGGCATCGACGTCATCGACCTCGACATCGAGGGCGACGCGCTTCGCGACACCGCGGCGACGGCGAGGCGGGCGGCCGCGGTCGCCCAGCTCCAGCGGGAGCGCGCCGCGGACGGACGACCGCTCGACGTCTGGCTCACCCTGCCCGTGGCCCCGAATGGACTGACCGACGACGGTGTCGCGCAGGTGTCGTCGCTGATGGATGCCGGGGTGTCGATCGCGGGGGTGAACGCGATGACCATGAACTTCAACGCCGACGACCGCTCGGTGTCGATGGCCGACCTGTCGATCGGCGCGCTGCGAGCGACCGCCGCGCAGCTCGAGACCGCGTGGAACGAACGGAAGCTGCCGCTGCCCGCCGGAGGGGCGTGGTCGCTGCTCGGAGCGACGCCGATGATCGGGCAGAACGACGTCGAGCACGAGGTGTTCAGCCTCGACGACGCGCACGCTCTCGCGGCGTTCGCCGACGAAGTGGGTATCGAGCGCCTGTCGCTGTGGTCGGTGAACCGCGACCGCACCTGCGGCACCAACTACCCGCATCCGCGGACCGTGTCGGTGTCGTGCAGCGGCGTCGAGCAGGCGGGAGAGACGTTCTCGGACGTGCTGGGCGCCGGGCGCGACGGCACCCCCTCGGGGCGGATCGCGCCCGAAGACGACTCCCCCGTCATCGCGGACGATCCCGTGACCAGCCCCTTCCCCGTCTGGTCGTCGCAGTCGTTCTACTCGGCGGGCGTCTTCGTCGTGTGGCACGGGTCGGTCTACGTGTCGAAGTGGTGGAACGAAGACGGCGCGGTCCCGGATGACCCGACCCTGGATGCCGCCGCCTCGGCCTGGACCTACGTCGGTCCCGTGCTGCCCGGCGACAAGCCCTACGCCCTGCCTCAGCTTCCGGCGGGGACCTATCCCGAGTGGGTCGCGGGCGACCTCTACAACCAGGGCGACCGCGTCATGTACAACGGCAGCGGGTACGAGGCCAAGTGGTGGTCTCGGGGTCAACGCCCCGACCGATCCGTGACGGACCGGGACTACTCGCCCTGGAAGCTCGTGACCGAGCCCTGAGCGGCGCCCTCAGCGGTCCCGTGAGCGGCATCCTCGAAGAGGAGCGGTCGTCCGTCGATCGTGACGCTCGCCACCGTCTGTCTTCCCGGCGGAAGGAGCCGACCGACGGCACTCCGCTGCGCCTGGGCCACCGCGTCGACCATCCAGGTCGTCACGGCGCGGATGTCGGTGTCCGACAGGCTCTGGTCGCTGTCGTCGAGCAGGACCACGTCGACGCCGCGACCGCGCGCCGCCGCGACCGCTCCGCGCAGAGGCTCGCGAGACAGAGCGCCCGCGCGCAGGCCGTCGCGGAGGGATCCCTCGAGCGCGGCGTACTCCCGCCGGTCGGCGTCGGACACCGGGAGCCCCTCGCCGATCCGGGAGAGCAGCGGGACAACGGTGCGCGCCAGATCGTCGGTGCGCTCGCGCAGCTCCGCACTCGCGCCGCGCGACCAGCTCTCCTGCTCCGCCGCCGCGACAGCCTGATCATGGAGCGCGGCGACGCGTCGTTGCATCCGTCGGACGATCAGCAGCATCACCGTGGCCATGACGACGATGAGGGCGGGACGGGTAGTCAGGGTGAGAATTTGACCGACGGGAACGCGGTCGATGATCCCGCCGACGACAACCACGGCGACCACGACCGCCGCAGCGACCAGAGCGACACCGAACCGGCCCCGGACCGCGACCCCGACCAACAGGAACGCCAAAGCGACGATGGGCCAGAGCTCGCCGTACGTCATCGGCGCCGCGACCATGGTGATGACCGCCCCGAGCACCGCCGCCGCGACGACGACGATCGTCCGCCCCCGCGTGGGAACGAGTCCCGGGGATCGCCGGAGGACCTCCGCGGCGACGACGACCACGAGCAGGATCGCCAGCTGACGCGGCCACGAGGACGGAGCGTTGATCACCATGACAATGGCGCACAAAACCTGCAGTGCGACGAAGCCGACACCGACCAGGGCTGTTCCGCGCAGCAGAGATCGACGATCACCCAGCGCCGTGACCTCGGCGGCGCTCGCCGGGACGTATGACAGGACGACGCGCGTCCCCTCCCCCGGCGCGGACTCCACTCGTGCCGCGGTGCCGGGGAGCCTGGCCATCCGGCCGACGATGCTCTGACGCACACCCAGTCGATCGTCCGCGATGCGGGACGGGTCGAATCCTTCGCCATCATCGGCGATCTCGACCTCGACGACCCCGCCGCTCGCACGGACGCTCAGGGAGCGGCGTGCTCCGGGGGCATGGCGTCGGGCATTGTCGAGGGCCTGACGGGCGGCGCCGAGGATCGCCTCCCGGGTCGCGGGCGGCAACGGCGGTACGTTCTCGGCAGGGCCGACGAACTCGGCGCCGAAGGCGCGAGCCTCCGCCGCGAGAGCGGCTTCGAGAAGCTCGGCGCCACCGGCGTCATCGTCGACGAGACGTGTGAGCATGTCCGCCGCGCGCCGCGCCTGAGTGGCAAGTCGGTCCGTCGGCACCGGAAGCGGGGATGCCGCCAACGCGAGCGTCGCGAGGGCCTCGTCGTGCACGAGCGCTGCCGTGCGCGTGCGGGCCGCGAGTCGCCCCTTCTCGGCGTACTCGCGAGAGCCGGCCTCTCGTCGCGCGGCAGCCGCGTCGTCGAGCACCGCCCCCGAGGAGAGGACGTATCCGCCGAGGACGCAGATGACCGATGCGGTGAGGACCGCGTGCGCGTCGTTGATGACACCGTCGACGTCGAAGCCGCCGAACACCAGTCGATACAAGACCCCCGCCGCGGCCCCGTAGAGCACCGTCATCCAGCCCCACCGCATCCCACCCGCGACGAGAGCGGCCGCGACCGTGGCGCTCGAAGCCGTCAGTGGCCATGGCATCCGTTCCACGTGCCCTGCGTGCGCCGCCAGCGGGAACAGGGCGACGAAGACGACGTACATCGCCACCGCCACCGCGGCTCCGGCGCGGAGGGTGCGTGTCCCGAGCAGCGACGATAGGAGGCCGACAGCGAGAGTGACGGCCCCTGCGGTGATCCCGAGAGCGCCGTACCAGAGCGGGAGGACGTTGTTGCCCGGACTCACGAAGCCGGCGTTGACGACGGCGACGACGACTACCAGGAACGCTGACGCCCGCATGACGACGAGGCGGGCGGCGCGCAGGCCCCTCTTCTCGTCAGACACGGCGGGGGCCGGGGACGAACCCGTCTTCGATCCCGCGCTGATACAGCTCGACCTTGGACGTCGCCGGGCGGCCCACCAGTTGATAGACAGCGCGGATGCGCCGGAGGTGATCGTTGACGGTGTTCTCGGAGATGAAGAGCTGGGCGGCGACCTCTCGGGCGCCGAGTCCGGACGCGTACAGGCCGAGCACCTCCCGCTCGCGCTCGGTGAGGGGCGCGCCCTGCAGCAGCGGGTCGGCGTCGACGGCGGATGCCCACTCGGTCGTGGCGACGTGTTCGCCGGAGGCGGCCGTCGTGATCGCCTCGAGCACGGCTGCCGGCGGGGCGGACTTGCGGACGATTCCCGCCACGTCGACCCTCGAGGCCGCCCGCACGAGGAAGGGATCTTCACCCGAGGTGAGCACGAGGACGTGCGCGCCCCACCGCCGCAGGGAGGCGACGTTCTCGGCGGGAGTGGAACCGTCGCGAAGGCTCAGGTCGAGGAGCACCAGATCGGCGTCGCGAGGGCGGGAGACCAGAGCCGCGACGGTGTCGGCGTGCCGCGCAAAGCTCAGGCGCTTCGCATCCGCGAGGAGGTTCTTGACGGCCAGAGCGACCAGCTCGTGGTCGTCGACGATCGCCACGCGCGCATCAACTCCGGCACCCATGGCGATGAGTATGACGTATGCGCGTGCATAGGGTGAAAACTCGGGAAAAGGCCGACGGGAACGCTCCGGGCCGACGGATTCCCTTGGAATGTGCCGTCGCGTGTGCGCATGTCGGATGCACCGGGCAGACTGGGCACATGAGCAGTCGCGCAGGGCAGCCCGCAGAGGCATCCGATCTCATCGACATCGACGAACTGATCGCGGCGTACTACGACCGCAGACCGGATGCCGCGATCCCGGAGCAGCGCGTCGCATTCGGCACCAGTGGTCACCGCGGATCCTCGCTGAGCACGAGCTTCAACGAGGACCACATCCTCGCCACGACCCAGGCGATCGTCGACTACCGCGCCGCGCAGGGCATCACCGGACCGCTGTTCCTCGGTCGTGACACGCACGGCCTGTCGCTGCCCGCCGAGCGCAGCGCGATCGAGGTGCTCGTCGCGAACGGCGTCGACGTGCGCGTCGACTCCCGCGATTCGTGGGTGCCCACCCCCGCGCTCAGCCACGCGATCCTCACCTACAACCGCGGCCGCGCTCTCGACGACCCGGGCCGTTCCGACGGCATCGTCGTCACCCCGTCGCACAACCCTCCGCGCGACGGCGGCTTCAAGTACAACCCCCCGCACGGCGGCCCCGCCGACACCGACGCAACCGGCTGGATCGCCGATCGCGCGAACGAGCTCATCGCCGCGGGTCTCGAGGGCGTGAAGCGCACCCGTCACGCCGACATCGACCTCGACGGCCTGGGCCAGTACGACTTCCGTGACGCGTACGTGCGGGATCTGGCATCCATCATCGACGTCGACGCGATCAAGAGCGCCGGAGTCCGCATCGGCGCCGACCCGCTCGGCGGAGCGTCGGTCGAGTACTGGGCGCTCATCGCCGAGGTGTACGGCCTCGACCTCACCGTCGTGAACCCCGAGGTCGACCCGACATGGAAGTTCATGACGTTGGACTGGGACGAGAAGATCCGCATGGATCCCTCGTCGCCGTCGGCCATGGCGTCACTCGTCGCCGCGCGTGACGAGTACGACATCCTCACCGGCAACGACGCCGACGCCGACCGTCACGGCATCGTCACGCCCGACGCGGGGCTGATGAACCCCAACCACTACCTCGCGGTCGCGATCGACTACCTGTTCTCGCACCGGCCGAACTGGCCCGCCGACGCCGCCGTGGGCAAGACCCTCGTGTCGTCGATGATCATCGACCGCGTCGCGGCCTCGCTCGGGCGGCAGCTGCTCGAGGTTCCGGTCGGCTTCAAGTGGTTCGTCCCCGGGCTGCTCGACGGCTCCGTCGCCTTCGGCGGCGAGGAGTCGGCCGGTGCGTCGTTCCTCCGCAAGGACGGCACGGTGTGGACCACCGACAAGGACGGCATCCTGCTCTGCCTGCTCGCCGCCGAGATCCTCGCGGTCACCGGCAAGACGCCGTCGCAGCGGTACGCCGAGCTCGAGGCCGAGTTCGGTGCCTCGGCCTACCAGCGCGTCGACGCCCCCGCGTCGCCCGCGCAGAAGTCGGCCCTGTCGAAGCTGTCGCCGGATGCCGTGACCGCCACCGAACTCGCGGGTGAGCCGATCATCGCGAAGCTCTCGCACGCGCCCGGCAACGGCGCCGCGATCGGCGGCCTGAAGGTGCAGACCGAGTCCGCGTGGTTCGCCGCCCGCCCCTCCGGCACCGAAGACGTCTACAAGC
>NZ_JARHXC010000300.1:0-520 GCF_029222405.1 Microbacterium sp. Kw_RZR3
TCCCACCCCTGCCGGCGCATCAACGCATGCATCTTCCGTCGCCCGTAGACGCCGTAGTTCTCCGCATGCAACCGCGCGACCTCCGGCACGAGCAGCTCGTCACGCAACCGCCGCGCTGACGGCGTTCGGGCGAGGGCGGCGCGGTAGCCGCGGGAGGTGAGGAACCCCTGGACTGCGGGTTTCAGGACCCGGCAGATGAGCTCGACCCCGTAACGATCCCGGTGTTCGTTGATGAACCGGATCATCTCGGTCAGGGGCGGTCGAGCTCCTTCGCGAAAAACACACTCGCAGCCTTGAGAATCTCATTCGCCTTACGAAGCTCGGCGTTCTCCTTCTGCAGCCGCTTGATCTCCGCCGCCGCTTCCGTTGTCAGCCCGGGTTTGGCGCCCGCGTCGACTTCCGCTTGGCGCTGCCACAGTCGCAGCGTCTCCGGGCTCATCCCCAGCAGGCCTGCGACATGCCGCGCGGCGCTCATCATCGTCGGGTGCGAGGGCCGCGTCTCCGCGAGCATCCTGAGCGC
>NZ_JARHXC010000301.1:0-4166 GCF_029222405.1 Microbacterium sp. Kw_RZR3
TCCCCGACGACATCGAGACCCTGCGCCGCACCGACCCGACGGCGGCCGCCGCGTGGCGCGTCCGTGTGCGAGACGAGCTGCGGCGGCAGCTGGCATCCGGTCTCCGGATCGGCGGAGTGGACGGGCGCGGGTACCTGCTTGTCTCGCGCTGAGCTGCTCGTGTGTGGGATCTTTCCCACACACGCTGTTGTGGCTTTTATCCCACAATTTCTGTTGCGGGTTTTATCCCACTCGACGTAGAGTGGGGTAAAACCCACATGGCAGGGGGTCATCATGCGCGTCGCGCGTTCCGCCGATCTCGGTGCACTCGTCGCAGAGCGCCGCGCGCAACAGGGGCTGTCGCAGGAGCAGCTCGCAAAGAACGCGGGCGTGACGCGCGACTGGCTCGTGCGCTTCGAGAGGGGGAAGCCCTCCGTCACCCTGCACCGGGTGTTCTGGGTGCTCGATGCGCTCGGCCTGGCCCTCGAGGTGCACGATGACGAGTGAGCTGCACGCCTATCTCGACGGGGTGCGTGTGGGTGCCTTCACTCAATCCCGCGCGGGGGCGCTCGGCTTCGAGTACGACGACGACTACCGACGCTCGCGAGGGGCGACGCCGATGTCGCTGTCGATGCCTCTCGCCCGGCAGATGCACAAGAACGCCCCCGCCCGTGCATACCTGAGAGGCCTGCTGCCGGACAGCGCCGGCCGACTCAGGGAACTCGCGAGCGAGTACCACGTGTCCGAGAACAACCCGTTCGCGCTCCTGTCTCACATCGGTCGTGACGCGGCCGGCGCGGTGCAGCTCCTCCCGCAGGGCGAAGACAGCGATGACGCCGCCACGCGCACCGGTCGACTGCAGGTGCACTCCGACGAGGACTTCGCCGGCCTCATCCGAGACCTCATCGCCAACGCCGCCACGTGGGGCGTTCGGCGAGCGGGGCGATGGTCGCTCCCCGGCGCACAGCCGAAGACAGCGCTGTTCCGCACGGCGGAAGGGCAGTGGGCCACCCCTTTGGACTCGACCCCGACGACGCACATCATCAAGCCCGCTGTCCCCCCGTACTCCGAGCACCACATCGTGGAGTACATGACGATGGCGGCGGCGCGTCACCTGGGTCTCGTCGTCGCCGAGAGCGAGATGGCCACCACCACCGCGGGCGACAACGTCTTCATCTCCCGCCGATACGACCGTGCCTTCACCGGCGAACGCTGGGCGCGATTGCACCAAGAAGATCTGTGTCAGGCGCTGGCCGTCGAGCCCGATAAGAAGTACCAGAGCGACGGCGGCCCCGGCGTCGGCAAGATCGCGGATCTATTCCGCGGCCTCCCCAGCGGAAGCGACCGTCAAGACAACAGTCGAAGGTTCTTCGACGCTCTTGCCTTCAACCTTGCGGCCGTCGGCACCGACGCGCATGCGAAGAACTACTCGCTCCTGCTGGATGGCTCGCGCGCGACCCTCGCCCCCCTCTATGACCTCGGCACGCACGCGCCCTATCCGACGCCCGAGGGTCAGCCGATAAAACTGGCGATGTCGCTGGACGGTGAGTACGTGGTCGACCGCGTCGGCGAGAATGCCCTCCAACTGGCCGGGCGTCGGCTGGGGCTCGACCCCGATGAGGCGCTCCTGCGGGCGCGCGAGATCCTGCGTGGCATCGTGTGGGCATTCGACCAGGCCGCCGTCGACGCGATCCGCGTCCTGGGCGACGTTCCGACCATCGCTCGAGTCCGGGATGCCATCGCGGACAACGCGCGGTCGCGCGGATGGGTGGAGCCGACCACCGACATCCCGCTCAGCGACTGAGTCAGGAGTCCGAGACCGGCTCGTCCTTCTCGGCGGCCGGGTCGCCCTGGCCCGGACCCGGGCGGACGGCGGCGTCGTCGCGCACGTCGATGCGGGTGACGCCGTCGTGCTCGGTGACGTCGAAGCGCGGGGCCGCGTCTTCTTCGGTGGCCTTCGGGGCGCTCGTCAGCTGGTCGTGACGGTTCTCTTCGAAGCTCTTGTCGTCGCTCATCGCTCTCACTTCTCTCCGGCCGAACGCCAGGCGTCCGAATCCATGTGCGAGCCCGCCTGCGGGCCCATCTGCAGCATCCCGCCGTCGACGACCCAGCTCGCGCCCGTGACGTACGAGCCCGAGGGAGACGCCAGGAAGCGGATCACGTCGGCGATCTCCTCGGGCCTGCCCGGGCGTCCGAGCGGGATACCGGGACGGTGAGTGCGCTCGGCATCCTCCGCCGACATGTCGTTGATGGGGGTCGCGATCTCGCCCGGCGCGACGGCGTTGGCGGTGATGCCGTACTGCCCGAGTTCGAGCGCCATCGTCTTGATGAGGCCGCCGACACCGTGCTTCGCCGCGACGTAGGGGGCCGAGCCGACGCGCGGCTGGTGCTCGTGCACGCTCGACACGACGATGAGCCGGCCGCCCGTGCGCGCCTCCACCATGCGGCGTGCGGCCGTGTGCAGGGCGAGGAACGCGCCGTCGAGGTTGAGCGAGATGTCGGTGCGCCACGTGTCGAAGTCGAGGTCGAGGAACGAGCCCCCGATGCCGCCGCCGGCGTTGTTGACGAAGACGTCGAGGCCGCCGAGCTCGTCGGCCATGGCGTTCACGGCATCCGGGACCGAATCGAAATCGGTCGCATCGAACTGGGCGACGATCGCGCGCGATCCGCGCGCGCGCACGGCGGCGGCGGTCTCTTCCGCGCCGTCCTTGTCGGAGTGGTAGGTGACGGCGACGTCGATCCCGGCGTCGGCGAGGGCGAGGGCGGTGGCCGCGCCGATGCCCGAGTCGGAGCCGGTGACGATCGCGTGGCGGGGGGTGAAGTCGTCGCTCATGCGCCCGACCGTACGCGCGCGGGGCCGCGCGGTCGTCGGCCTTGCCAGGCGCGGGCGCGGGCGTTACGGTCGCGTCTCCCGGCGGGGCCACCCCGGCGTATCCACTCGCGTCGCGGCCCGCTTTCCGGCACGGGCGCGAGCGAAACTCCTGAACAATCGGCGCAGGCAGGTCGTACGTCCCCCGACAGGCGGCCCGAGCGCCGATCTCTCAGGAGTTTCGCTCGCCGCGCCCGCGCCCGCGCCCGCGCCCGCGCCAACGGCTCGCCGCGCCCGCGCGGTTAGCCTGCCGTCATGCCCCTCACCCGCCCCGCCTCGCCCGTGACCCTGGATGCCGTGGAGCTCCGCGTCCTGCACCTGCCCCTCGTATCGCCGTTCACGACGTCGTTCGGCACCGAGACCGTGCGCGAGGTGATCGTCGTCGCGGCGGAGACGTCGGACGGCGTGGGGTGGGGCGAGGTCGTGACGATGGCCGAGCCGCTGTACTCGAGCGAGTACACGGCCAGCGCGTGGGATGTGCTGAGCCGCTATCTCGCGCCGGCTCTGCTCGAGCGCCGGACGCTCGCGCCCGAGGAGGTCCCCGGCATCCTGCAGCCTTTCGTCGGGCATCGCATGGCCAAGGCGGGTCTCGAGCTCGCGGTGATCGACGCCGCGCTGCGTGCCGAGGGGCGGAGCCTCGGCCACTACCTCGGCGCCGAGAAGACCCGCGTGCCTTCGGGCGTCTCGGTCGGCATCCAGAGCGACCCGGCGGTGCTGGTCGACGTCGTGGGCGGCTACCTCGACGAGGGGTACGTCCGCATCAAGATCAAGATCAAGCCGGGGCGCGACATCGCCGACACCGCCGCCGTCCGCGGGACCTACGCCGACATCCCGCTGCAGGTCGACGCGAACTCGGCGTACACGCTTCAGGATGCCGACACCCTCGCCGAGCTCGACCGCTTCGACCTCTTGCTCATCGAGCAGCCGCTGCAGGAAGACGACCTGGTCGACCACGCGCAGCTCGCGAAGAAGCTGCGGACGCCCGTGTGCCTCGACGAGTCGATCGTCTCGGCGAAGGCGGCCGCCGACGCCCTGACGCTCGGCTCTGCGGCGATCATCAACATCAAGGCGGGTCGCGTGGGCGGCTACCTCGAAGCCGTCGCGGTGCACGACCTGTGCCGGGCCGCCGGGATCCCCGTGTGGTGCGGCGGCATGCTCGAGACCGGCATCGGCCGCGCGGCCAACGCCGCGCTCGCCGCCCTGCCGGGCTTCACGCTGCCGGGTGACATCTCGGCATCCGCCCGCTTCTACACGCGCGACATCGTCACCGAACCCGCCGTGATCGAGGACGGGCACGTGCGCGTGCCCACCGGACCCG
>NZ_JARHXC010000302.1:0-27305 GCF_029222405.1 Microbacterium sp. Kw_RZR3
TCCCCGGCACGAGCAAGCAATCGGTGTACAACGCGCTCGGCGACTTCGCCGACGCGGGACTCGCTCGTCGCATCGAACCCGCCGGTCACGCCGGCACGTTCGAACTGCGCGTGGGAGACAACCACCACCACGTGGTGTGCACCGGGTGCGGACGCATCGACGACGTGGACTGCGTCGTCGGGGAAGCGCCGTGCCTGCATGTGCCGGAGGGGAGCGGGTTCACCATCCAGACCGCCGAAGTGACGTTCTGGGGGGTCTGCCCCGACTGTCGAGCGACGACCGAAGCCGAAAAACCGAGAGGATCCCGATGAGCGACGCTCTGAACGGGTGCCCCGTCTTCCACGATGGAGCCGCCCCCGACGACAACCGACTGCCGGTGGGTGAAGCCCCCGCCGACAGCGAGCCCGCCGGCGCCCTGCCCCACCCGACCCAGGGATCGGCCAACCGTGTGTGGTGGCCCGAGTCCCTCAATGTGAAGATCCTCGCGAAGAACAACGCGCTGCGTGACCCGCTCGATGAGGGCTTCGATTACAAGGCGGCGTTCGAGGCGCTCGACCTCGCCGCCGTCAAGCAGGACCTCAAGGAGGTCATGACGACCTCGCAGGACTGGTGGCCCGCCGACTTCGGTCACTACGGCCCGCTCATGATCCGCATGGCGTGGCACAGCGCCGGCACCTACCGCGTGACCGACGGTCGCGGCGGCTCGGGCGCGGGAATGCAGCGCTTCGCCCCGCTGAACAGCTGGCCCGACAACGTCAACCTCGACAAGGCCCGCCGCCTGCTGTGGCCGGTCAAGAAGAAGTACGGTCAGGCGATCTCGTGGGCCGACCTCATGATCCTCGCCGGCAACGTCGCGCTCGAGGACATGGGCTTCCCGACCTTCGGCTTCGCCGGTGGCCGACAGGACGTGTGGGAGCCCGACGACGACGTGTACTGGGGTCCCGAGACCACCTGGCTCGGCGACGAGCGCTACACGGGCAACCGCGAGCTCGAGAAGCCGCTCGCGGCCGTCCAGATGGGGCTCATCTACGTCAACCCGGAAGGGCCGAACGGCAACCCCGACCCGCAGCTGTCGGCGAACGACATCCGCGAGACGTTCGGCCGCATGGCCATGAACGACGAGGAGACCGTCGCCCTCATCGCCGGTGGTCACACCTTCGGCAAGACGCACGGCGCGGCGAGCGACTCGCACGTCGGTCCCAACCCCGAAGCCGCCGACATCAACGACCAGGGCCTCGGCTGGAAGAACGATCACGGCACCGGCAAGGGCGACGACACGATCACCAGCGGCCTCGAGGTCACCTGGACCTATCACCCCACGCGCTGGGACAACGAGTTCTTCCACATCCTCTTCGCGTACGAGTGGGAGCTCTTCCAGAGCCCCGCGGGCGCGCACCAGTGGCGTCCGAAGAACGGCGGGGGAGCCGACATGGTCCCCCTCGCCCACTCCGAGGGTCGTCGCGAGCCCCGCATGCTCACGAGCGACCTCGCTCTGCGGGTCGACCCGGCGTACGAGAAGATCTCGCGCCGCTTCGCCGAGGACCCCGCCGCGTTCCAGGATGCCTTCGCCCGCGCATGGTTCAAGCTGACCCACCGCGACATGGGCCCGCGTGAACGCTACCTCGGGTCTGAGGTCCCCTCCGAGGTGCTCGTCTGGCAGGACCCCGTGCCCGCCGTCGACCACCCGCTGATCGACTCGGCGGATGCCGCGGCGCTCAAGCAGCAGATCCTCGACAGCGGCCTCACGGTGCAGCAGCTCGTCACGACGACCTGGGCCGCGGCATCCACCTTCCGGGGCAGCGACAAGCGCGGCGGTGTCAACGGCGCGCGCATCCGCCTCGAGCCCCAGAAGAGCTGGACGGTCAACAACCCCGAGCAGCTGGCATCCGTTCTCGAGACCCTCGAGAAGATCAAGGCCGAGTTCGACGGGCAGGGCGAGAAGAAGGTCTCGATCGCCGATCTGCTCGTTCTCGCCGGCAACGCCGGTGTCGAGCAGGCGGCGCGCGCCGGCGGCGTCGAGGTCGAGGTGCCCTTCACCCCGGGCCGCACCGACGCGTCGCAGGAGCAGACCGAGATCGAGTCGTTCCGCTGGCTCGAGCCGGTGGCCGACGGCTTCCGCAACTACGCCTCGCGCGAGGCGCGGCTCCCCGCGGAGTTCCTGCTGCTCGACAAGGCCAACCTGCTCACGCTCACCGCGCCCGAGATGACCGTGCTGGTCGGCGGTCTCCGCGCGATCGGCGCCAACTGGGACGGCAGCGACTGGGGTGTGTTCACCGACACCCCCGGTGCGCTGACGAACGACGTGTTCGTGAACCTCCTCGACCTCGGCACGACGTGGAAGCCGCTCGACAGCGGCAAGCACGCGTTCGAGGGCACGAAGGACGGCTCCGGCGAGAAGGTCGGGATCGGCACCCGCGTCGACCTGGTGTTCTCGTCGAACTCCGAGCTGCGCGCGCTCGCCGAGGTCTACGCCTCGGACGACGCGAAGGAGAAGTTCGTCCGTGACTTCGTCGCCGCCTGGCGCAAGGTGACCGAGCTCGACCGGTTCGACCTGGTCTGAGCGCCCGACCGGTCGCGTTTCGGCGCGATGGTCGATGCCGGCATCCGTGTCCCACTTTGTGCAGAGCCAGGCCCTCCGGTTCGCACAAAGTGGGACACGCCAGCGGAGGGGGGCCTCAGGCGAGAGGCGCGTGAGGTCAGGCTCGCGCGAGGCGGCGCAGGCCCTCGTCCAGCGACACCGCCGGGGCCCAGCGCAGGTCGCGGCGGATTTCGGTCTGGTCGAACCAGTGCGCGGTCGACAGCTGCTCGGCGAGGAAGCGCGTCATCGGCGGTTCGTCCTCGCCCGGGCGGACGGCCCAGACGCGCTCTACCAGGGCACCGGCGGCCTTGGCGAGTCCCGCGGGCACGCTGAAGCGCGGCGGCTCGACGCCCGAGGCACGACAGATCCCCGCGAGGAGGTCGCCGACGGGGCGCGGTTCGCCGTTCGTCAGGACGTACGCGCGGCCGCTGACGTCGTCGACGCGGTCGAGGGCGGCGACGATTCCGGATGCCGCGTTGTCGACGTACGTGGAGTCGATGAGCGCTGTGCCGCCGTTCAGCAGGGGCAGCCGGCCCCGGCGTGCGCGGTCGACCACGCGCGCGATGAGCTGCGTGTCGCCCGGACCCCACACCAGGTGCGGACGGATTGCGACCAGCGAGAGACCGTCACCGGCACGCGACAGGGCGAGCACCTCGGCCTCGGCCTTCGTGCGGGCGTACTCGCCGCGCGCGGCGCGGGGATCGGCGGGCTCCGCGCCCACTCCCGCGAGGGCGTGGCCCGCGTGCGCGACCGACGGCGACGACACGTGCACGATCCGCGAGACCCCCGCCGCGGCGGCGGCGTCCAGCAGAATGCGCGTGCCCTCCACATTGACGGCGTGGAACTGAGCGGGGTCTCCCGCCAGCGACACCTTGGCAGCGAGGTGCACCACGCCGTCGATCCCGTCGAGAGCGGATGCCACGGCATCCGGATCCGTCACCGAGCCCAGCCGGTCGTCGGCGCCGGTGACACCGGAGGGGCGGCGCTGGAGCGTGCGCACCTCGTGTCCCGCGTCGTGGAGTGCGCGGACGACGGCCCGGCCGAGGAAGCCGGATGCCCCGGTGGCGAGGACCCTCACGGCGCGGTCGGCTTCTCGCCCGCGAGCAGGCGTTCGGCCCACGCGGCGAGGCGGGACCGGTCGATCTTCGAGTTGTGTCGGATGTCGGTCGGCAGCGTCGGCGCGACGAGGACCGCGGCGAGCGGCTGCGCGGTCGCGGCGCGAACGGCATCCGTCAGCTCGGGAGAGGCGAGGCCGGGGCGTCGGGCACCGGCTTCGACGACGGCGACGACGACCTGTCGGCCGACGGGCCCGACACCCACCGCCGCGGCACGGGTGACGGCCTCGACGGTCTCGGCATCCTGTTCGATGCCGACAGGGGTCACCGGACCCTCGGCGGTGGTGATGACGTGGGGGAGGCGCCCCTCGACCCAGAGTCGCCCGTCGGCGTCGAGGTGGCCGACGTCGCCGGTGCGGTGCCAACGGTCGGCGAGACCGCGACGCGCCTCGCGGTCGGTGAGGTAGAGGCGGAAGTATCCGCGCTTGAGGTGGGGCGCCGAGATGACGATCTCGCCCGTGATCCCGGCATCCGTCGTCGGTTCACCCGTCGCGCGTCCCTCGGCGTCGATCGCCGAGATGCGCACCTGGCCCGTGCCCAGCGGCCGTCCGACGCAGACGCCGCGGCCGCCCGCCGCGCTCTCGATCTCGGGCAGCGTGACGTCGGCGACGAGCAGGCACTCGGTCATGCCGTACGGGGTGTGCGCGACGGCGTTCGGCATGAGCTCGTGCGCGCGGCGCAGGAGGTCGATGCCCACGGGGGCTCCCGTCGAGAGGAAGGTCTCGACGCGCGCGAGGGCCGCTCGGTCGTCGGCGTCGAGGGCGCTCGCGGTGGCGACGACGTTCGCGACGGCGGCGGGGGAGAGGAACACGATCCTCGCGTCGGAGGCGCGCACGGCCGCCGCGACCGCCGCCGCGGTGAGCGTGCGGGGGGCCGAGACGTCCATGTCGGGCGTTGCCGATCGCGTGCCGAGCGCGGGTCCGAGCAGCGCGAAGGGCGCGAAGCCGGTCACAAGCCCCGTCTCGGCCGTGACGCCGAAGTGCGCGGCGAGAGTGTCGCGCAGGGCGGTCAGCTGCGCGTGCGTGTACACGACGCCCTTCGCGGGCCCCGTCGAACCCGAGGTGAACAGCACCGCGGCGTCGGCGTCGGGCGCGGGCGGCTCCGGCAGCGTCCGGCCGCGACCGGCGCGGGCGAGGTCCGACAGGCTCGCCTCGACACCGAGCGCGCGCGATGTCGCGGCGGGGAGGGCCGCGGCCGAGATCCGCCGCCCCGGCCAGCCGAGGGCGCGCGCGGCGGCGAGCCCGGCGATCTCGCCGATCACGACGTCGGGAACGGCACCTCTGACGGCGCGCGACAGCCCCCGGATGCCGAGACCCCGGTCGGCCACGACGACGACCGCGCCGATGCGCAAGCACGCATACAGAGCTGCGGTCAGCGTGGGGCCGGGCTGAACGAGCAGCGAGACCCGGTCTCCCGGGCGCACACCGAAGGCGTCGAGGCCCGCGGCGATCTCGTCGACGCGCGCGGACAGCTGCCGCCAGCTGACGCGCAGCGGCGCGCCGTCGCGGGCGGTGGTCATGTCGATCACCGCGGTGTCGTCGTCGTCGCGGCGCGCGTCGAGGGCGTCCCAGAGGTGGCCGGCGGCGGTCGGTGCGGTGGCGGCTGCGGAGCGCGGGGACGCGGTGGCGGCTGAGCCCGGCGGCGCGGTGGGGGCTGCGGAGCCCGGGGCCGCGGCATCCGTCGCCACGCCCTTCTCGTCGAGCCAGTCGAGCACGACGTCGGCGTACGGCCGCTCCTCGGCGATGAGGTGGCCCGCGCCCTCGAAGCGGTGCACGTCGGCGTGCGGAAGTCGCTCGGTGAGGTCGTCGAGGTGACCCTCGCCGAAGACGGGGTCCTTCGGTCCACGCAGAAGCAGTGCGGGCACGTCGAGCTCGCGGAGCCCCGCCGACATCCGGCGAAGCGCGGGAGTGCTCTCGTCGGCCGCGGTCGCGGGGATGTCGGCGACGAACCCGCCGATCCCGCGGCGTCGGGCGACGGTCGCGTACGGCGCGCGGAAAGCGGCGCGAATCGCGGGGTCGAGATCGGCGAGGGCGAGCGTGGTGTCGAGGAAGGCCGTGGTGCCGGTGGTGCCCGCGGCGAGCATGCCGCGGGCGGTGGCCACGCGCAGCGCGAAGGGCAGCGGCGCACCGTCGGGGTGGTGCACGGCGGTGTTCAGGGCGACGACCGCGGCGAGACGGTCGCGGTTCTCGACGGCCCAGCCGAGCGAGATCGGACCGCCCCAGTCGTGCCCGATGGTCACGATCGGACCCCGGATGCCGAGCTCGCCGACGAGCGCGTCGAGGTCGGCGATGCGCTGCGCCAGGGTGCGCCGGCGGTCCGAGCGCTCCGAGAAGCCCATCTCGAGCTGGTCCACGGCCACGACCCGCCACGCCGTGGCACCGGCCTCGGCGCGGGCGAGCGAGGAGTTCACGAGCGTGCGCCACAGGTACGACCACGTCGGATTGCCGTGCACGGCGATGATCGTGCCGACAGGTTCGAGACCGCGCGCGGCGAGGGCTGCGCCGGTGTCGAGCACGTGCCACGTGCGCGTCGTGCCCGCATCGGCGGCGGCACCGGGCACGTCGATCAGACGCGAGAGCGCCGGGTCGAGACCGGGGAGGCCCGCGGGGGGAAGCGTCGCGTCCGGGGCGGTGACCCTCACCAGGCCAGCTCCAGCATGCCGGTGTTCAGCCCGGAGCCCACTCCCATCAGAAGGACGCGATCACCCCGACGCAGCGTCTTCTGCTCGTCGGCGAGGGTGATCGGGATGGATGCCGGGCCCACATTGCCCAGGTGCGGATAGGTCACGGGCACCCGGTCACGGTCGAGCTTCGCCGCGCGGACGATCGCCGAGGTGTGCACCGACGAGACCTGGTGGGTGATGTAGCGATCCATGCCCGTCCACGAGAACTCGCCCTTCGCCTCCTTCCACGCCGACACGACGAGATCGAGGCCGCCCTTGAGCAGAGCCTTCGCGTCGGTGAACATTCCGTCGACGCTTCCGACGCAGAGGTCGTAGAACTGGGTCGCCGCGCGCGTCACGCCGCCGACGATCCGGTGTCCCTCGGGGTGGTCGCTCGCGCGGCCGAGCACCGCGGCGGCCGCGCCGGAGCCCAGCGTCAGCGACGCGAACTCCTGCATGAACGCGTCGCGGTCGAGGTTCTCGCGCACGAGCCGGTTGATCGTGTTGACCTGGATCTCGTCGGCATCCTCGCCGTTGACGATCAGTGCGTACTTCACCTGTCCGGACTGGATCATGCCGGCGGCGAGGCTCATGCCGTTGATGAAGCCGAGGCAGGCGTTGGCGACGTCGAAGTTGATCGCCGAGCTCGGAAGGCCCAGGCCGTGGTGCAGGCGCACGGCCACGGAGGGTTCGAGGTGCTTGCGCGTCACCGAGGTGTTGATGATGAGCCCGATCTCGCTCGGGTCGACTCCCGCCTCGGCCAGCGCCTGCTTGCCCGCGGCGATCGTCGCCTCGTCGCTCGACTCGCCGTCGGCCCAGTTGCGCCGCTCGTTGACGCCGGCGACCCGGCGGAGGAGGCCGGGCTTGAGCTTTAGACGATGAAGAGCGGGAGCGAGGCGGTCCTCGATGTCGTCCGACGTGGTCACACGGCTGGGCAGGACGCTCGCCACCGACACAAGAGCCACATCGTCGAACCGGGTCGTGGCGTTTCCTGGCAAGAGTTCTCCCGCATCCTGTGCGTAGACGGCGCAACCGAGCGCGGAGGGGACGCGCTGTCGGCTCGAAGGGTACCCCCCAGGATAAGCCGCGACGTATGTCCCGGGCTGCATGGGGCCTGGGTGTGCTACATCCGACCGGGTGCGCGCTTCAGAGTCGCCCGGCGGCCTTGAGCGCGAGGTAGCGGTCGGCTACGAGCGGGGGCAGGTTCTCCGCGGAGGCGGAGACGGCGTCACCGCCGGCGCGGACCACCGCGGCGGTGACGCGGTCCGCGTCGTGGCGCGCACGCTCGATGGCGGCCGCCGCATAGACGGAGGCGGCATCCGTCCGCTCGGGGTCGTCGCCCGGCCCGTCCGTCGCCGTCGCGACGAGCAGTCGCGAGCGCGCGGCCACCGCCGGCAGCGCCGCGAGGAAGCCGCGGGCGGCTTCGGGGTCATCGTGCGCCGTGAGCAGGACGACGAGCGCGGGCCGGACCGCGAGCTGGCGGACCTGCGCGAAAGCGGCATCCCAGTCGGTGTCGATGAGCTGCGGCTCGACGGGGGCCATCGCGTCGACGAGCGCGGGGAGGAGCTGCGAACCGTCGACTCTCGTGACACGGGCCCGCGGAACGCGGTCGAACATCATCAGGTGGACGTGGTCGCCCGCCCTGGTCGCGAGGGCCGACAGCAGCAGCGTGGCCTCCATCGCCGCGTCCAGGCGCGCGCCGTCGCCGACGCGCGCCGCGGCCGTGCGGCCCGTATCGATGACGATGACGACGTGCCGGTCGCGTTCCGGACGCCACGTGCGCAGCATGGTCGTACCCGCGCGCGCCGTCGCCCGCCAGTCGATCGAGCGCACGTCATCGCCGCGGACGTACTCGCGCAGGCTGTCGAACTCGGTGCCCTGACCGCGCACCTGAAGGCTCGTGTTCCCGTCGAGCTCGCGCAGGCGCGCCAGCCGGGACGGGAGGTGCCGCCGCGAGGTGAAGGGAGGGAGGACGCGGATCCGGCCGGGAGCGTCGACGACCGCCTGCCGACCGGCCAGACCCAGGGGACCCGCCGAGCGCACCACGACGAAATCGGTGCGGATCTCGCCGCGGCGACGGGGGAGCAGAGGGAGGGGCGCGCTCCGGCGCTCGCCCGGCGGCACGACGAACCGCGCCCGTTCCACGGGCGCACCGGCCGTGGGTTGCCACGCGTCGCGCACGCGGGCGCGGAGCGCGCGGGTCCCGAGGTTGCGCACCCGCAGCTCACCGGCGACCGGTTCGTCGAGCAGCGTGCGGTCCGGGAGACGTCGTGTGATCTCGACAGCGCGCGGGTCGGCCGCGACGGCGACATCGACCAGCGCTCCGACCGCACAGAGCACGACCCACCCGCCCACGGCGAGCCACGCCGGGACGCCCGCCGTGCTCAGGAGTACGAGAGGGACGACGCCCAGGGCGACGAGGAGCGCGAGACGGCCGGTGACGAACATCAGATGGGAACGCGGGTCTGCTGCAGCACCGAGGTCAGGATCGCGTCGACCGAGACGCCCTCGATCTCGGCCTCGGGGCGCAGCCGGATGCGGTGACGCCACACCGGCACGAGCATCGTCTGCACGTGGTCGGGGGTGATCGCCGGGTATCCGCCGAGCCATGCCCAGGCCTTCGCCGCGGCGAGGAGGGCCGTGGTCGCGCGCGGACTGACGCCCAGGAGCACCGATGGGCTCTGCCGCGTCGCCCGCGCGAGGTCGACGATGTAGCCCAACAGGTCGTCGTCGACGGCGACGGTCGCCGCGGCGCGCTGGGCGGCGAGGATCTCGTCGGCGGTCACGACGGGGTCGAGGCCCGCAGCGTCGAGGCGGCGCGGGTCGAAGCCGCCGGCGTGGCGCCGGAGCACACCGACCTCGGCGTCGCGCCCCGGGAGATCGACGACGAGCTTCATCAGGAAGCGGTCCAGCTGGGCTTCGGGCAGCGTGTAGGTGCCCTCGTGCTCGATGGGGTTCTGGGTCGCGGCGACGAGGAAGGGGTCGGGGAGAGCGCGGCTCACCCCATCCGACGAGACCTGTCGTTCCTCCATCGCCTCGAGCAGAGCGGCCTGGGTCTTCGGCGGCGTGCGGTTGATCTCGTCGGCGAGGAGCACGTGGGTGAACACCGGTCCCGCGCGGAACTCGAACTCCCCGGCGCGGGCGTCGTAGACGAGGGAGCCCGTGACGTCGCCGGGCATGAGGTCGGGCGTGAACTGCACGCGCCGCGTGTCGAGGCCGAGCGCGCGGCTGAAGGACCGCACGAGAAGAGTCTTGGCGACGCCCGGGACGCCCTCGAGCAGGACGTGTCCGCGCGAGAGGAGCGCGATGAGCAGTCCGGTGATCGTGCCGTCCTGCCCGATTACCGCTTTTCCGACCTCGACCCGCACCCGGTTCATCGCCTCGCGCAGGGCTGCGTCGTCGAGCCCCGGGGTCGTCGGGGCGGGCTCCGAGCGTCTCGGCGCGTTCTCGGCGGCGGGCGGCAGGGGAGCGTCGAGAGGACTGTCGGTCATCGGGTGGTCCTTTCGGTGGCGAACGCGGCATGCACGCTCGTCTCGAGGTCGCGGAGGCGGTCGCTCGCGGCGACCAGGTCGCGGTCGGTCGTGGGGATGTCGGTGAGGAGGATGCCGCGGATCGCCGCTCGATCCGCGCCGAGGCGGTGGGCGACGGCGTCGGCGACCTGCTCCGCCGGGGTGTGGGCCGCGAGCCCGAGCCGGCGGACCAGCCGGGTGCGGGTCGCTCGACGCAGCTCGTCGAGGGCGTGGGCCGCGTCGCCGGAGGTGGCGTACAGGCGGGCGCGACCCTCGGTCGTCTCGGTCGCGCGCACCATGACCGGGAGGCGTTCGGTCACGAGCGGGCCGAACCGTCGACCGCGCCAGATCGCGGCGACGCTCGCTGCGAGCAGGAGCAGCACGATGCCGGGCGTGACCCAGGGCGGTGTGAGGTCGCCGATCGTCTGCGGCGCCGAGCCGGCGTCGGCATCGGTGAGGGAGGGGACGTACCAGACGACCGCGTCTGTCCGAGCCAGCACGCCGATGGCCAGCGCCGCGTTCCCGTCGAGGGGGAGGGTCGCGTTCGTCATCGTCGCCGACCCGTCGAGGGCGGTGACCGTGCGGCCGTCGCTCGCCTCGGTCGAGAGCAGGCCGTACTCGCCGTCGACGGGGTAGCAGCCGGTGACGCCCGCGCCGGGGATCATCAGCTCACCCGTCCGTGCGGTCCCGGCCGTGCGCGCGGCGGGCAGCTCGCATCCGGCCTCGGTGGCGCGGTCGTTCGCGAAGCCCCCGAGGGAGGAGCCGTTCAGCAACACGTCGAGGGTGCGCGAGCGCGGCTCGATGAGCACGACGTCGCGTGCGCGGTCGGCGAGCGCGGTCAGGGTGGCATCCGACAGCATCGGGGCATCGCGCAGGACGAGCGTGGCGTCGTGGTCGGCCAGGGCCCGCTCCGCCGCCGCGCGGTCGCGCGCGACGGTGACGGCCACGCCCTGTTGCTGGAGGATGCGGACGAGTGCGCGGGTGCCGTCCGGCGCCGGGGATTCGGGGTCGAGCGCGTCCTTCTGCGTCCAGCCCCCGTACACCAGGGTCGTTCCCACCAGTCCGATCAGGAGCAGGGCGAGGGCGATGCCGATCCACCCGAGCGCGGCCCGACGGCGGGGGCGCACCGTGAGCGGCGCTGCCGAGACGGTCGTCACGATGTCGCCGCCGCGGTGACGGGCGCGGGGCGCGTGCGGACGGCCTCGGCGTCGAGGTCGGCCACCACGCGGTAGCGCTGCTCGGTGCCCGGGCGGCGGAGGTAGCGGACGTCGTCGAAGATGGCGGCCGTCTCGTCGAGCCCGGGGACGAGGCCGGGGAGAGCCGCCGAAGCGGCGCGCGCGAACGCCCGCACGGTGGCGCCGGGCGGTGGGTCGACGAGACCTCTTTCGGTCAGGCCACGGGCGAAAGCGCGGAACCGTAGGACGATCGCCGCGTCCCAGTCTCCCCGAGCCGCCGCAGCGGCCGCATCCCCGCGGAGCTCGTCGGCCGAGCGGCCGTCATCGCCGTCGAAGAGCGCGCGTGCCGGAGGCTGCGCACGGACGATCGCTCTCGGTCGCCCCCAGATCAGGATGCCGATGACGATCCCGACGACGATGATGATCGCCAGCACGATCAGCGCCGGAGGCCCCCAGTCGCCGTTCGCCGAGTTCTGCAGCAGCCTGCCGAAAAAGTCGACGACGGCTCGTGCGAGACGGTCGATCGGCGTCGGCTCGGCGGCCTGATACGCGGGGTCGGCGAGCTCTTTCTCGGCCCACTCCCGCGCCTCGTCCGGGTCGGGGAGGAGCGAGGTCACCACCGCGACCGCCGCTGAGAGCGAGGGACTCATGCGTCGTCGGACCGGCTTCCGGGCGCGGCCCAGGTCGTCGTCGAGGGCGTGGAAGTGCTCGAGGTGCCCGTGGCATCCGTCGACGTGGGCTCGCGACCCGCCGCATCGGCCGCGCCGTCCGTCGGAGAGGAGGGCGGCGGGGGCACCACGGTGCCGGAGGGGGCTGAGGGGGGTGCGGCTCCGTGCGGCGGCGCGAACGGGACCGGCGGAGCGGCGGGCGCGGCAGCGTAGGGCGGAGCTGAGCCATACGGCGGCGCTGAGCCAGAGGGGACGCCCGCGGGAGCGCCGTACGGCGGTGCAGCCGGTGCCGCGCCGGAGGGGACACCCGTAGGAGCGCCGTACGGAGCCGCCGCGGGGGGACCCCACGCTCCCGGCGCCCCACCCGGCGGAGGAGCGCCCCACGGCTGGAGCGGCGCGATGCTGCGGCCGACGCCCACGCGGTACGGATCCGGAAGGTCGTCCGCGCCGGCATCGCGCGCCTCCACGTAGGCGGCGAGATCTTGATCGAGTCCCTCGGTGCGCATGCGCGCGTCGACGTAGACGAGCACCGCCGAGGTCGACTGCACGACGAGGGCGATGCACTGCACGAGTAGGACGCCGGCCTGCCCGAGCAGCTGCACGACGATGAAGCCGACGATCGCTCCCGGCTCGGGGTCTCCAGTGGGTGCGAGCAGCGTCGAGAGGAAGCTTGCACCGAAGCTCAGCGGGAACGAGATGATCTGCGCCACCACGCTGAACGCGACGGAGATGATGACCAGAACACCGAGCGTCGACCAGAATCGCCCGCGGGTGAGCCGCCACGACCGGGCGATCCCGGCCCGGATGCCCGTGCCCTCGAGGATGATCACCGAGGGGACGAGGAAGAGCTTGGTCGCGAGCCACAGGTAAAGGGGCACGCACCCGAGGGCGAGCAGAAGACCCAGGAGGATGCCCACCGGCAGCAAAGCGAACGACACCGCGACGACGATTCCGGCGAGGATGGCCAGGACGAGGATCACCGCGGTGAACGTCAGGGCGGCGTAGCCGATCAGGCGCCAGACGACCGGGCGAACCCGCCGCCAGACCACCTTCAACGTCGGCTTCTCGGCGACCACGCCGTGCGCCACCTCGGCGACGACGACGCCCTGCACCAGCACGCTCAGGCCGCTCGCCGCGACCCCGAGCACGAGCGCGACGACGGCCGTGAGCGCGAACGAGCCGGCCATCACGGCATTGAAGTCGTCGCTGCCCTCGACCAGGGTGTCCAGTCGCGAGAAGCTCGCGATGGCCGCACCGGCGATGGCCGCGCTCAGCACGATGTAGGCGACGGTCTGCACCCCGAGCGCGAAACCGAGCAGGACGCGGGGGTTGTGGCGCAGGGCAGTGAACGACCGGCCGAGGATCATGCCGAACCCGAACGGATGCAGCGGGACGATCCCCGGACGCGACGCGGGGGTCCAGGCGGGGTACGCGGTCACGATGACGCCTCCTCGGTGGTCGGCCGTGTCCTCATCGTGTCACAGACCTCCGACACCCCGTCATGGGGACACCCCTGCGCGCTCGGCCCCTTCCCGGGCATGTCGACTACGCTCTTATGGATCGCTCCCTCACCCGGGGGGCCCTGGCCCGTTCCCGAGCGGGTTTCGAGACGGAAGACGTACACCCGATGACTTCACGGATCCTGGTTGTCGATGACGACACCGCGCTGGCCGAGATGATCGGCATCGTGCTGCGCACCGAGGGATTCGACACGGTCTTCTGCGCCGACGGCGCGCAGGCGGTCGAGGCCTGGCGCTCCGAGCGGCCGGACCTGATCCTGCTCGACCTCATGCTGCCGGGCGTCGACGGCATCGAGATCTGCACGCGCGTGCGCGCCGAGTCCGGCGTCCCGATCATCATGCTGACGGCCCGCACCGACACCGCCGACGTGGTGAAGGGGTTGGAGTCGGGTGCCGACGACTACATCATGAAGCCCTTCAACCCGAAGGAGCTCGTCGCCCGGATCCGCACGCGCCTACGCCCCGTGCAGGCGCCGGTCGACGAGACGCTGCGTATCGGCGATCTTGTCGTCGACGTGGCCGCGCACGAGGTGCGCCGTGGCGACACCCCGATCGCTCTCACGCCCCTCGAGTTCGAGCTCCTCGTCGCGCTCGCCGAGAAGCCGCAGCAGGTCTTCTCTCGCGAGATGCTGCTCGAGCAGGTCTGGGGCTACCACTACAAGGCCGACACGCGTCTCGTTAACGTGCACGTGCAACGACTTCGGGCCAAGATCGAGGCCGACCCCGACAACCCTCGCATCGTCACCACCGTGCGCGGTGTGGGCTATCGCGCCGGCGCGGTGGCTTGAGGTCGTCATGACCGGCGCGGTGCGCACTCTGGCGACGCCGCGGGGGTGGCGCACGCGCGATTGGCGCGCGAACCGGGACCGGCTCATCACCCTGTGGCGTCGCTCGCTGCGCTTCCGCACCATCGTCATCACCGTCGCCCTGACCGCGACGACCATCCTCGTGACCTGCCTCGCGATGGCCTTGGTCATCCAGAACGAGCTCTTCACCGCCCGCAAAGACCAGGTGCTCCTCGAGGCGCAGCGCGCGACCGCCTCGGCGCAGGCCACCCTCGACGCGGCCGTCGACTCCACCGACCCGGCCGCCGCGCAGACCCTCATGAACGGCATCGCGACGCGACTGTCGCAGCAGTCGTCGAGCGACCTCATCGCGCTGTACCGCATCGGCCCTCCGTCGCCCCTCGCGCCGCAGCCCTTCATCTCTCCGACCTTCGAGTCCGACCTCGTCACGCCCGAGCTGCGCACGCAGGTCCAGTCGAGCCCCGACCTGCAGTGGTGGCAGTCGGTGGCGCTGCCGGCGGAGAACGATCGCGAGGTTCCCGGCATCCTGGTCGGTCATCAGCTGCGCTTCCCCGCGCAGGACGGGGTCGACTACTACGAGCTCTACATGGGATACGACCTCGCGAGCGCCGCGCAGACGCTGTCGTTCGTCCAGGTGCTGCTGTGGGTGGTCGGCCTGATCCTCGTCGTGCTGATCGGGGCGATCGCCTGGGTCGTGCTGCGTTCGGTGACGACGCCGATCGCGGATGCCGCCGAGACCAGCGCGAAGCTCGCCGCGGGCGATCTGGGAGTGCGGCTCCCCGTGCGGGGCGAGGACGAGCTCGCCA
This sequence comes from Microbacterium sp. Kw_RZR3, assembly GCF_029222405.1. Lineage (NCBI taxonomy): Bacteria > Bacillati > Actinomycetota > Actinomycetes > Micrococcales > Microbacteriaceae > Microbacterium > Microbacterium sp. Kw_RZR3. Next base: position 14,840 of record NZ_JARHXC010000302.1, read on the forward strand.
CTCTGAACCGCTCCTTCAACGCGATGGCCGACAGCATCGAGTCCCAGATCAAGGAGCTCGCCGACCTGTCGCTCGTGCAGCAGAGGTTCGTCTCCGACGTCTCGCACGAACTGCGCACGCCGCTGACCACGATCAAGCTCGCGGCCGACATGATCAACGATCAGCGCGACGAGTTCGACCCCGTCACGGGACGCGCCGCCGAACTCCTCCACGCACAGGTGCAGCGCTTCGAGGTGCTGCTGACCGACCTGCTCGAGATCAGCCGCTACGACGCGGGATCCGTGCAGCTCGAACTCGAGCCCACGAGCCTCGCCTCGCTCGCCGAAGACGTGATCGCGTCGATGGAGCAACTCGCCGAGAAGCACGGTACCGACGTGCGCCTGGTCGCCCCGGGCGGATACACGCCCGTCGACATGGACGCCCGCCGCATCCGGCGGATCGTGCGCAACCTCCTCGGCAACGCGATCGAGCACGGCGAGGGCAGGCCCATCGTGGTGTCCGTCGACAGCGGTCGGGATGCCGTGGCCCTCGGGGTGCGCGACTTCGGTCTGGGCATGCGCGCCGAAGACGTCGACCGCGTGTTCGACCGGTTCTGGCGTGCCGATCCGTCGCGTGTGCGCACGATCGGCGGTACCGGTCTCGGCCTCTCGATCGCCCTCGGCGACGCGCGCCTGCACGGCGGCACCTTGGCCGTGTGGTCGGAGCCGGGCCGTGGCTCCAACTTCGTCCTCACCCTGCCCCGCGACGGTCGCCCGCTGGGAAGCTCGCCCCTGCCCCTCGTCCCCGAGGACGAGCAGGGCGGCACTCTGGGCGCGCTCGGCATCACCCAGCCGATCTCGCTCGGGCGCACGACCGGGAGGGCCACATGAAGCGCGCACTGTCGGTGGTGAGCCTGGCGCTGGTGCTCCTGCTCACCGCGTGCACGGGCCTTCCCACCTCGGGATACGTGAACCCCGGTCGGGGCCCGCAGAGCGACGACGCGCAGACGTTCGCGTTCGTCCCCGACGGCCCGCAGGACGACGCCACGCCCGCCGAGATCGTCGAGGGCTTCCTTCGAGCAGGTTCAGGCCCCGCCGACGACTGGGCGACGGCGAAGCTGTTCCTCGCCCCCGGGACCCAGTGGGACCCCCGCGCGCGCGTCACGATCGACCGACTGGCCGATCGCCGCGCCACCGCGTCCTCCGACGGGGCGACGGTGACCGTGTCGCTGTCCACGGTCGCGAGCGTCGACGGGAACGGCGCCTACTCGCCGAGCGTGGCGGGCACGACCGACTCGCTCGGCTACTCGCTGGTGCGCGTCAATGATCAGTGGCGTATCAGTGCCGCTCCGGACGGCGTGGTGCTGTACGAGGAGGTCTTCCCGACCGTCTACCAGTCGGCATCCATCGCGTACTTCGATCCCACCTGGACGTTCATCGTGCCGGACGTGCGCTGGTTCCCGCGCCCGCTCGTGGCGAGTCGTGTGGCGACGGCGCTCGTCGACGGGCAGCCGAGCGCGTGGCTCGAGGGGGCGGTGAAGAACGCGTTCCCCGAGGACCTCTCGCTCGTCGGGCGCTCGGTGACGCTCTCGTCGGGTGGTGTCGCCCAGGTGCAGCTTCCCCGGGCCGCGCTGAGTCTGGACACCACGACGCTGAACCGCATGCAGACGCAGCTGACCCGGAGCCTCTCGACGGCGGGCATCAGCGAGGTGCAGATGACGGTCGAGGGGACCCCGATCGCGGCCGAGGAGGTGCCGGTCCGCGTCACGCGCGTCGATCCGCCACCCGCCGTCATGACCACGGACGGGACCTTCGGCATCCTCTCCGGCGATCAGGTGACGACGATCCCCGGACTCTCGGATGCCGTCGAGTCGCTGTCTCCCCAGTCGATCGAGCTCGAGGCCGATCGCTCCCTCGCCGCGGTCCGCACGACCCAGGGAACCGTGGCCAGCGCGCTCGCCGACGGCCGGACCTTCCTCCTCGACGACCGGCCCGGGCTGGTCGCACCCTCGATCGATTCCACCGGGCTCATCTGGAGCGTGCCGTCGTCGTCGCCCTCGCAATTGCGCGCCTTCACGCCCGAGGGCGTGCCGTCCGAGATCGGGAACGCGTGGCCGGATGCGTCCGAGATCACCGCCTTCCAGATCTCGCGCGACGGAACGCGCGTCGCGGCGATCGTCACGGTGGCGGGCGTCCGCGAGGTCTGGCTCGCCGGCATCCAGCGCACGTCGAGCGAGATCAACCTCGGGCCGCCCCACGTGCTGTCGTTCACCGAGTCGGGGGCCTTCGACCTCGCCTGGCTGGACGACGCGACCCTCGGCATCCTCGCCCTCGACGACGGCGTGAGCCACCTGCGCGAACTGGGCGTCGGCGGCCGCGGCACCACGGGCGGCGCCCCCGACGGCGCGCGGAGCGTCGCGGGCGGCAGCACGAGCGTGCGCGTGCTCGATGACACCGGTCGGCTGTTCAGCCGACGCGGCAGCTCCTGGACGCTCGTGGCCGACGACATCCGCGTCCTGGCGGCGCAGCAGGGCACGGCGTCCTGACCGCACTCGTCCTCCCCATGACGGTGTCCGCGCGACCCCTCCACGGATGGACGGATGCCGAGCCCGCCGCCGCGGGCCGGTCGACGAGCATGAGGGCATGGTCTCCCGCTCCGCCCTGTCCGCCGCCGTCGTCCCCGCCCTGCACGAGGCGCTGACGTTCTGGTTGCCGATCGCGTGCGCCGGGTGCGGCGCGCTCGATGTCGGGCTGTGTTCCGGATGCCGCGCGGCACTGGCCGCGGCCCCGCACCGCCGCCGCACCGCGGACGGGCTGGTCGTGACCAGCGCGATGGAGTTCTCCGGCGTGCCCGCGCGCGTCCTCCGCGCCCTCAAGGAGGAGGGGCGCACGTCCCTGGCGCGTGCTCTCGCACCGGCGCTCGCAGTCGTGCTCGCCGACGAGGTCGGTCCCGACACCGTCGTCGCGACGGTTCCCTCGTCACGGGCCGCGTATCGCCGCCGCGGCTATCGACCCGTCGACCTGCTCGTGCGCCGAGGGGGACACGTTCCCGTTCCGCTCCTGCGGGTGGCACGGGCTCCGCGGGACCAGCGGGGGCTCGATCGTGAGGCTCGACGGGCCAACGTCGGGGGAGTGTTCGTGTCGCGCGCGGTCGGCGGGCGCCGCGTGGTGCTCGTCGACGACGTCGTCACGACCGGGGCCACGCTGGACGACGCGTCGAGAGCACTCCGAGTCGCTGGAGCCGCTGAGGTCGTCGCGGCGACGCTCGCGCACACGCCCCTCCGCGTCGACCCGTCCAGACAGCATGCGAACGATAAGAGCGGATGACGAAAGGGTGATTCGCGCGTGACAGGCGGCGGTCGCGCTACTAGCGTGGGGATGACTGAAGGCGACGGACGTTCCGCCCTTAGACCGGGCGGAACCCGGAACAAGGAGGTCACGGATGGACACCAACATCGTCGGCGTGGGAGTCGGTATCACCGATCGTTTCCGCTCGGTGGTCGAAGAAAAGGTGAGCCGTATCGAGCACCTGGCCCCGCGAGCGCAGGCGCTCGAGGTCAAGGTCACTCACCGCTCTTATCGCAACGGGCGGATGGAGGACGACACCGTCGAACTGACACTCGACGGCAAGGGCCCCGTCGTCCGTGCCGAAGCGACTGACGCAGACAAGTTCGCCGCCCTCGACCTCGCGGTCGACAAGATCTCGGAGCAGATCCGCCGAGCCAAGGACAAGCGCATCGACGCGCGCAACCACCCCCGCGGAGCCAAGTTCGAGAAGGGCACGGGCGAGCTCTCCGGAATCGACGTGCAGCCGGCCTCGGTCGACGTCCTGCGGGCGGTCGCCACGGGCGAGGTTCCCGTGCAGAACGACTCCGCCGACGAAGCGGACTACTCGCCCGTCGTGATCCGCGAGAAGGAGTTCGGCGCCGAGTGGATGTCGGCCGAAGAGGCCGTCGACCGCATGGAACTGGTCGGCCACGACTTCTTCCTCTTCATCGACGCGCGCACCGACCACCCGAGCGTGGTGTACCGCCGCAAGGGCTGGGACTACGGCGTGATCGCCCTGTCGACACAGGCTCCACCGCAGGCCGTCGCGTCCTGACGCCCCTGACGAACGGAAGCCCCCGGCATCGGCCGGGGGCTTCCTCGTGTGCGCCGGTCGATCAGCCGTCGAAGATGTCGCCGAGGAGCGAGCCGATGACGAGGCCGCCGAGCATCCCGCCGACCATGTTGCCGCCGCTCATGCCCCCCTGTCCGCGACCGCCGCCGCCCCAGCCGCCGCCGTCACCCCAGTCCGACGGGCGGGACTGCTCGATGTCGCGCTGCGCGATCTGCAGGGCCTCGGCGGCCAGCGCTCCCGTGCGTCGGGCGGTGGCGAGCACCGTCTCGCGGTCGTCCTCGGCGACGGGGCCGAGCGGGAGCCCCGACCGCAGCCGCTCGGCTTCGACGAAGCGCGTACGGGCATCCGCGCCGATCCAGCCGCGGTGCCCGGTGATGAGCCCGCGCGCGACGGCGAGCTGGCGGTCGGCGTCGTCGATCGCGTGATCGACCTGTTCTTGAGAGGGCACGGGACGCGCAGCGCGTTCACGCGCCGCATCGAGCTCGGCGTTGGCCTGCCGAAGTGTCGAGAGCGAACTGAAGGGGTCGGTGCGCGAGCCGGCCGGAGGAAGGGAAGCGAGGGCTCTTTCGAGATTCGCCATGGCCTGGGTCACGATGGGTGTCATGGGGCCGCGGCGGGCCTCGGCGAGGTCGCCGCGGGAGTCGTCGATGACGGCCGCGAGCGTCGATTCGGCACGGAGGGCTTCGATCTCGAAGGTGTCGACGGCGTCGAGCAAGGACTCGGCTCGGCGCACCGCTTCGGTGGCCGCCTCGAGGGCGACGGATGCCTGTTCGCGCTGACCCGCTTCGCGTCGGCGCTCGGAGACGCCGGCGGTGTGCACGGCGAAGTCCAGCAGCTGGTCGATCTCGTCGGGGTTCCCGCCGATCTGCTGCAGGGCTGCGTCGTTGTACCGGTGCGAGAGACGCTCCACGACCTCGCGGGCGTGCGGCACGCGTTCCGCGAGACGCTCGCGGTCGGCGCGCACCCGGGCGAGGATCTCGGGGGCCCGACGCACCGCGTCGATCTTGGGCTGGAGAACGAGCGTGCGCTCTTCGAGGAGGTCTTCCGCCCACTTCGACAGCTGGATGATCCGCGCGTTGCGCGTGCGCAGCTCCTCGGCGGTGTCAGGGATCTCGTCGTGGTTGAGCTGGTGCAGCTGGAACGCTTCCCCGAGGTGCGTCTTCACCGAGTCCAACGCCGCAGCGAGGTCCTCCGTGGCCTTGTCGCCGAGCTCGGCGCGAGCGAAGTCGAGTTCGTCCGACGTCAGCCGCACGCGTTCGTCCGCCGCGACGATCGCGAGCTCCGCCCGTCGCGCCAGATCGGCGTCCGCGGCATCCTGTTCTTCGCGCTTCCTTCTGCCCCAGAAACCGGCCATGGCACGATCCTAGGCCGCGTCATCGAGGAGGGAGCCGTGTGTTCGCTACGGGCGCGAGCGCATCGGGCCGGCTCGCAGGTCACGAACGGGTAACACGGATAGCATGGGCGATGTATGCCTGTTCGCAGGCCGGCGTCCGCACGGGCGTCGCACCCGACAGATGGAGATGCTTCGTGGCCAATCCGCTCGAGAAACTGCTGCGCGCCGGTGAGGGACGCATCCTGCGCCGCCTGCAGGGCGTCGTGAAGGCGACCGGTGCGCTCGAAGAGGATTACGAACACCTCACCGACGACGAGCTGCGCAACGAGACCGCCGAACTGCGCGCGCGCTACGAAGCCGGTGAGACCCTCGACCAACTGATGCCCGAGGCTTTCGCCGCGGTGCGCGAGGCCGCCAAGCGCACGCTCGGACAGCGTCCCTACGACGTGCAGATCATGGGTGGCGCGGCTCTCCACCTCGGCAACATCGCCGAGATGAAGACCGGTGAGGGCAAGACGCTGACCGCGGCGCTCCCGGCGTACCTGAACGCCATCGCAGGCAAGGGCGTGCACGTCATCACCGTCAACGACTTCCTCGCGAGCTACCAGTCCGAGCTGATGGGCCGCGTCTACCGCGCGCTCGGCATGACGACGGGCACCGTCATCTCGGGCCAGACCCCCGAGGTCCGTCGCCAGCAGTACGAGGCCGACATCAGCTACGGCACCAACAACGAGTTCGGCTTCGACTACCTGCGCGACAACATGGCGTGGCGCAAGGAAGACCTCGTTCAGCGCGGGCACTTCTTCGCGATCGTCGACGAGGTCGACTCGATCCTCATCGACGAGGCGCGCACCCCCCTGATCATCTCGGGACCCGCGTCCGGCGAGGCCAACCGCTGGTTCGCCGAGTTCGCCAAGCTCGCCCGCACCCTCGAGCCCGGCGTCGACTACGAGGTCGACGAGAAGAAGCGCACGATTGGTGTGCTGGAGCCCGGCATCGAGAAGGTCGAGGACTACCTCGGCATCGACAACCTCTACGAGTCGGCCAATACTCCGCTGATCTCGTTCCTCAACAACTCGATCAAGGCGATCGCGCTGTTCAAGCGCGACACCGACTACGTCGTCATGAACGACGAGGTCATGATCGTCGACGAGCACACCGGTCGCATCCTCGTCGGGCGCCGCTACAACGAGGGCATCCACCAGGCCATCGAGGCGAAAGAGAACGTGCCGGTCAAGGCCGAGAACCAGACGCTGGCCACCGTCACCCTGCAGAACTACTTCCGCCTGTACGACAAGCTCGCTGGCATGACGGGTACCGCCGAGACCGAGGCGGCCGAGTTCATGTCGACCTACAAGCTCGGCGTGGTCCCGATCCCCACGAACAAGCCGATGGTCCGCAAGGATCAGCCCGACCTCGTCTACAAGAACGAGACCGCGAAGTTCGCTCAGGTGGTCGAAGACATCGCCGAGCGTCACGAGAAAGGCCAGCCGGTCCTCGTCGGTACGACGAGCGTCGAGAAGAGCGAGTACCTCTCGCGCCTTCTCGCGAAGAAGGGCGTGAAGCACGAGGTGCTCAACGCCAAGAACCACGCGCGAGAGGCCGAGATCGTCGCTCGCGCGGGACGCCTTGGCGCGGTCACGGTGGCCACCAACATGGCCGGTCGTGGAACCGACATCATGCTCGGCGGCAACGCCGAGTTCCTCGCCGTGCAGGAGATGAAGGCGAAGAACCTCGATCCGGTCGAGACGCCCGAGGCCTACGAGGCCGAGTGGGATGCCGTGTACCAGGGGGTGCGCGACACCGTCGCCGAAGAGGCGGCGAAGGTCGTCGAGGCCGGCGGCCTGTACGTGCTGGGCACCGAGCGTCACGAGTCGCGCCGCATCGACAACCAGCTGCGCGGTCGCTCCGGCCGTCAGGGCGACCCCGGCGAGAGCCGCTTCTACCTGTCGCTGACCGACGACCTCATGCGTCTGTTCCAGTCGGGCGCGGCCGAGGCGATCCTCGCCCGCACGAACTTCCCCGACGACGTCGCGATCGAGTCGGGCCTGGTCTCGCGCGCGATCAAGAGCGCACAGTCGCAGGTCGAGGCGCGTAACGCCGAGATGCGCAAGAACGTCCTCAAGTACGACGACGTCCTGAACCGCCAGCGCGAGGCGATCTACGCCGACCGTCGTCACATGCTGCAGGGCGATGACATCGCCGACCGCGTGCAGCACTTCATCGAAGACGCCATCACCGCGGTCATCGACGACCACACGGGTTCGGGGCACACCGAGTCGTGGGACTTCGACGCGCTGTGGACCGAGCTGAAGACCCTCTACCCGGTGAGCGTGACGATCGACGAGGTCGTCGCCGAGGCCGGCGGCAACAAGGGCCGCATCACGGCCGAGGGCCTCAAGCGCGAGATCATCTCGGACGCCCGCATCGCCTACCAGAACCGCGAGGAGTCGCTGGGTGCTCCCGCCCTGCGCGAGCTCGAGCGCCGCGTGGTGCTGCAGGTCCTCGACCGCCGCTGGCGCGAGCACCTGTACGAGATGGACTACCTCAAGGACGGGATCGGTCTGCGCGCCATGGCCCAGCGCGACCCGCTGATCGAGTACCAGCGCGAGGGCTACCAGATGTTCCAGTCGATGATGGGGCAGATCAAGGAGGAGTCCGTGGGCTTCCTCTACAACCTCGAGGTCGAGGTCCGAAAGGTCGAGGGCGAAGAGAGCGCCCAGGTCGAGGCGAAGGGTCTCGCGCCCGCTCCCGTCGAGGGCCAGCGCCTGGAGTACTCCGCGGCCAACGACGCCGGCGAGGTCGAGGTCCGCAACGACCGCGGCCAGGTGCAGCAGGCGGCGACGAACCGCCTGCGTCAGGCCGCCGCGCAGGCTCCCGTCGCCGAGGCCCCGGCGCCGAGCGGACCGCGCGGCGCCTTCGGCCAGCGCACCGAGGCTCCCGAGCAGCCCGTGGCGAACAACCGCGCCGATCGCCGCGCCGCCGGCAAGAAGAAGTAACGAACACACGGATGCCGCGCCCCTGACGCTCGCCGGGGGCGCGGCATCCGTGTGTCCAAGGACAGTCCACCCGGTGTCGATTGGCTCGGAGGGGGCGGGGATATCCTGAACCGATGAGCCCGTTGCGCCCCCTCGATCAGTCGTCGAAGTTGAAGGATGTCCTCTACGAGATCCGTGGAGAGGCCCTCGTCGAGGCAGACCGGCTCGAGGCCGAGGGGCACGCGATCCTCAAGCTCAACACGGGCAACCCCGCGATCTTCGGGTTCGAGGCGCCGCACCAGATCGTGCGCGACATGATCGCGGGCGTGCCGAACGCCCACGGCTACAGCGACAGCCGGGGAGTGCTCTCCGCGCGGCGCGCGGTGGTCTCGCGGTACGAGCAGGAGCCCGGTTTCCCGCACCTCGACCCCGACGACGTGTACCTCGGCAACGGCGTGTCCGAGCTGATCACGATGACCATGCAGGCGCTCCTCGACGAGGGGGACGAGGTGCTGATCCCGGCCCCCGACTACCCGCTGTGGACCGCGATGACGAGCCTCGGCGGCGGAACGCCCGTGCACTACCTGTGCGACGAGTCGCGCGAGTGGCAGCCCGACCTGGAGGACATCCGGTCCAAGGTCACTCCGCGCACCAAGGCGATCGTCGTGATCAACCCGAACAACCCGACGGGTGCGGTCTATTCGCGCGAGGTGCTCGAGGGCATCGCCGACATCGCGCGCGAGCACTCGCTGCTCGTGCTCGCCGACGAGATCTACGACCGCATCCTGTTCGACGACGCCGTGCACATCCCGATGGCGACGGTCGCACCCGACCTGCTGGTGCTGACCTTCAACGGGCTGTCCAAGACCTACCGTGTGGCGGGTTACCGCTCCGGGTGGCTCGCGATCACGGGCCCCAAGACGCACGCGGCCGGCTTCTTGCAGGGCATCAACCTCTTGGCATCCACGCGTCTGTGTCCCAACGTGCCGGCGCAGTTCGCGGTGCAGGCGGCGCTGTCGGGGGTGCAGTCGATCGACGCGCTGATCGCCCCCACCGGTCGTCTGCACGAGCAGAGGGATGCCGCGTGGCAGGGCCTCGAGGCGATCCCGGGTGTCTCGTGCGTCATGCCCCGGGGCGCCCTGTACGCCTTCCCGCGATTCGATCCCGAGGTCTACGAGATCCCCGATGACGCGAAGTTCGTCCGTGACTTCCTCGTCGCCGAGCATGTCCTGCTCGTGCAGGGTTCGGGCTTCAACTGGCCCGCGACCGACCACGTGCGCATCGTGACGCTGCCCGAGGCTCGCGTGATCAGTGACGCGATCGAACGCCTGGGCAACTTCCTCGCTTCGTGGCGGCCCTGAACCCGCGGCCCTGAACCCGCGGCCCTGAGCCCTCGGCCCTGAGCCCTCGGTCGCCAACCCTCAGAGCAGCGCGAGGGCGGTGACGCGCCAGCGTCCGTCGATGCCCTCGAGACGCAGGGCGACGGCGCGCGTCCGTGCTCGGGCTGCGGCCGTCACGGTCGCTTCGAAGACCCCGTCCGTCGGGGCGAAGAGATGCACGTTCCGGATCTCGTGGACGTCGCGCGGCACGGGAACACCGCGGGCGCTGCGTGCACGTTTCGCGAGACTGGCGCGCACGACGAGCGAGCGGTAGACCTCCTCCGACGTCCAGCGCGCCAACTGTTCGACCTCGCGAACACCTGCCAAGACCTCGAAGACGCCGCGGACGATGTTCCGCGTGAAGACGTCTGCGCGCGGCAGTCGCGCGGCGGGGGTCTTCTGCGGGGCGAAATCATCGACCTGCGAGGCCGGCGCGAGGCGAGCGGAGTCGACGATCGTGAGCGGAACGGTCATACGTTCCTCCTTGTGTGGCGGCGGTGGAAGCGGTCTTCGTCGCTCGACAGTAGGACACCGCCACCCCCGTTGACGGGGTGAGGAACTCAGGTTGTGGATAAGAAACGCAGGGTGAATGCATGGGGAAGAGCGGTCAGTCCGGATGCCGGATGTCGCCCTCTCCCCACAGCTCGGGAAAGCTCGCCTCCTGGGACTGATTCCACAGGGCAGCCCGCCGGGCGATCTCGATACGGTCGTCGACGTACGACGTGACGCTCTCCTCGTCGATGACCCAGTGCGGGGGAGTGCCGACCTCCATGCCGCGGATCTCGCCGCGACCGACGAGCCCGAGCACCTCGTCGCGCGTCATCCCGAGGCGCGAGGCGACGGCATCCGGGTCCACGTATCGGCTCGGAGGTGAACTCATGTCGGTCACGCCCTCATTATGTCCGCCGTATGGCCGGGAGAACGGCCTCACCCACGGGATGCATGGCGCATTCAGAAGAATGTGTCCTGTGGGGAGAGGGTAGGCGTTCCGCGCACTGCCGGGAAGGGGCGCGGCCTCTAGTGTGGAGTGGTGTCGACACTCAGTGAACTCGTCTACGCCCAGGGCCGCGCCAGCGAGGCCGATGTCGAGTGGCTGCACCGCCTGGCCGGCGATGGACAGCTCCTCGCCGACCTCGCCTTCGCCGACATCGTGATCTGGGTGCCGACGCCCGACGACTCGTTCGTCGCGGTCGCGCACACGCGGCCCGGGGGAGCGGCCACCCTGTTCTACCGCGACATCGTGGGCGACCGGGTCCGCCCGCAGTGGCGTACGCAGGTGCGCGACGCGTTCCAGAGCGGACGCATCGTCGACTCGGCATCCCCCGACTGGTTCGAAGAGACGCCCACCCGCGTCCGCGCGGTACCGATCGTGCGTGAGCTCTCGCGCGAGGGCGACGCGGTGACGACGGTCGGCGTGCTCACGCGGCACACCAATCTCGGCGAGACGCGCACCCCCTCGCGCCAGCAGATTACGTTCAACGACTGCGCCGACGATCTCTTCGGCATGATCGCCTCGGCCGAGTTCCCCGATCTCGCCGCCCCCACCGCACCGCGGCGCGGCGCTCCGCGCGCCTCGGACGGTCTCATCCGCCTCGACGTCGACGGCATCACCACGTTCGCCAGCCCCAACGCGCTCTCGGCCTTCAACCGCATGGGGTTCGACGACGAGCTCGAGGGGGAGTCGCTCGCCGAGGTGACCGCGCGAATCCTTCCCGCCAAGCGGCTCGACGTCGATGAGTCGCTCCCCGTCGTCGTGAGCGGCCGCGCGCCGTGGCGCGCGGACATGGAAGCGCGCGGGGTGCAGGTGTCGCTGCGAACGATCCCGCTGCGCGATCGCGGGACGCGCATCGGCGCCATCGTGCTCAGCCGCGACGTGACCGAGATCCGCCACCAGGAACAGGAACTCATCACCAAGGACGCGACGATCCGCGAGATCCACCACCGCGTCAAGAACAACCTTCAGACGGTCGCCTCACTCCTTCGCATCCAGGCCCGTCGCACCCACTCCGACGAGGCGCGCGACGCGCTCACTCAGGCCATGCGGCGTGTCTCGGCCATCGCGGTCGTACACGACACGCTCTCGGAAGGCCTCGCGCAGAACGTCGACTTCGACGACGTGTTCGCTCGCGTGCTCAAGCTCGTCGCCGAGGTCGCGGCGGCGCCCAACACCCGCGCGCGCACCCGCACGACGGGTCAGTTCGGCACCCTGCCGAGCCAGTTCGCGACGCCGCTCGCGCTCGCCCTGACCGAGCTCGTCACGAACGCCGTCGAGCACGGTCTCGCGGGTCAGGAGGGCGACGTCGAGATCGCCGCCGAGCGCACCGACGAGGTGCTCGCGGTGAGCGTGCGCGACACCGGGGTGGGCCTGCCCGAGGGACAGGTCGGCCGCGGTCTCGGCACGCAGATCGTGCGCACGCTCATCCAGGGCGAGCTCGGCGGAACGATCGACTGGCACACGCTCATGGGCAGCGGCACCGAGGTCACGATCGAGATCCCGCTGCGCTACATCGGCGGTACGTCCGTCTGACGCGCGCTTCGGCGGGCGCCGCCGAGAACGGCGGGGACGGCGGATTCCTGTTCGGGGAGAACACCCATCCGTCGCGCGCGGGCCTGTCGGCTCGCCCGGTCGTGCCGTCCGGCGGAGTCCGTGCGCGACGCGCCGGGGGTCGTCACGCCCA
>NZ_JARHXC010000303.1:0-9617 GCF_029222405.1 Microbacterium sp. Kw_RZR3
TCCGACGTCAGCCGATGGCGTCCACCTGCGAGACCCACTGGTCCCACGAGGTCTGGGCGTCCTGCGTGTTGCTCTCGACGCGGGTCAGCGCCTTCTGCATCGCGTCGTTCACCTGGAAGTAGTACTGGCCCTTGAACGGGGTCACCGACACCGCGTTCGCGCGGTTGGTGAAGATCTCACCGATCGGCGCGTCGCCGAAGTAGGCGTTCTTCGCTCCGAGGAGCTCGGGCGACTTCAGCGCGTCGACCTGGCTCGGGAAGGTGCCCGCCTGCTCGAAGAACTTCACCTGCTGCTCGGGAGAGGTCAGCCAGTCGGCGAGGGCCTGCGCCTCGGCCACGTGCGCGCCGTTGGCGGGGACCGTCAGGTACGACCCGCCCCAGTTGCCGCCGCCGTTGGGGAAGACGTCCGCGATCTTCCAGCCCGAGACCTCGGGGGCGTTGCCCTCGATCTGCGTCAGCATCCAGCCGGGGCACATGAGGGTCGCGAACGCGCCGTTCGCCATGCCCGCGTACCAGTCGGTCGACCACTGCTCGAAGTGCGCCGACTGCGTCTTGCTGGCCTCGAGGGTCTGGTTGTAGATCTTCTTGACCTCGGGGTTGGTCGTGGCGGTGATCTCGCCCGAGTCGGGGTTCTCGTAGGCCGCCTCGACCTGGTTGATCATGCCCTGGTAGACGCTGCCGGCGGAGTCGAAGAAGGGCTTGCCGGTCGCGGCGACGTACTTGTCGCCCATCGCGAAGTAGGTCGACCAGTCGCCCTTGAGCGCGGCCGCGACCTCGGCGGGGTCGGACGGGAGCCCGGCCGCCTCGAACAGGTCGGAGCGGTAGCAGACGGCCTCGGGACCGATGTCGGTGCCGTAGCCGACGAGGTTGCCGGAGGTGTCGGTGGCGGCCTTGACCTTCCAGTCGAGCCAGCGGCTCTTCAGGTCATCGGGCACCGGTGCCAGCAGGTCGGAGTACTTCATGACCTCGGGCAGCCAGTCGACCTCGATCGCCTCGATGTCGGCCAGGCCGGTCTTGCCGAGCTTCTGGAAGTAGTTGGCGCGGGCGTCGTTTGACTTGGCCGCGCGGTTGTGCACGATCTTCACGTTCGGGTGCTCGGCGGTGTACGCGTTCAGCAGCTCGTCGGTGTAGCCGAAGTCGTTGAAGGTCGCGACGGTGAGGGTGATCTCCTCGTCGCTGCTGCCGGCGGCAGCACCCCCGCCGCCGGAGCAACCGGCCAGCACGAGGGCGGAGGTGGAGGCGACGGCCGCCGTCAGGGCGACGCGGCGCAGGGCGCGTGATTTCACAGGACACTCCTTTGTGGTGGATGCGAACCGACGGAGTGATCAGCCCCCGGCCTCACGTGTGGGAGCGCTCTCATCGATTTCGTCGAGAGTATGGGATCGCTCCCACGACGTCAAGGGAGCGCTCCCACATCGTTACGCGCCGCGCTATCCCGCAAGGAGCCTCGCGAGACTTCATCGCGCTGACAAACCCACTGCAGCCTGCAATGGAGATGTCGGCGAGATGCTGTCTCGCGGCCAGATCGCCGAGACCCCGTCCGCGACCGCGGCAGCCGGGGCGCCCTGCGTAGAATGGGGGCACAACCCCACCGACTTCTGGAGCTGCTGTGCCCACCATCGTCGTTGACGTCATGCCCAAGGCCGAGCTTCTCGACCCCCAGGGGAAGGCCGTCGCCGGCGCCCTGTCGCGTCTGGGTGAGAACCGCTTCTCCGACGTCCGCATCGGCAAGCGCTTCGAGCTCACCGTCGAGGGCGAGGTCGACGAGGCCACGCTCGCTCGCGCTCGCGAGCTCGCCGACGAGATGCTCTCGAACGCCGTCATCGAAGACGTCGTCAACATCGAGGTCGTGGAGTGACCGCCCGCATCGGGGTCATCACCTTCCCCGGCTCGCTCGACGATCGCGACGCCCAGCGCGCGATCCGTCTCGCGGGCGCCGAACCCGTCGCCCTGTGGCACGGCGAGCACGACCTGAAGGGCGTCGACGCCCTCGTCCTGCCCGGTGGGTTCAGCTACGGCGACTACCTGCGCGCCGGCGCGATCGCCGCGTTCGCGCCGATCATGGCCGAGGTCAAAGACGCCGCGAGCAAGGGCATGCCCGTGCTCGGTATCTGCAACGGCTTCCAGATGCTCGTCGAGGCCCACCTGCTCCCGGGCGGTCTCATCCGCAACGCCCACCAGCAGTTCATCCGCCGCGACCAGCGCCTGCGCGTCGAGAACGCCTCGACCGCGTGGACGAGCGACTTCACCGAGGGCGAAGAGATCGTCATCCCCCTCAAGAACGCCGACGGCGGCTACATCGCGGATGCCGAGACCCTGGCGCGCGTGAACGGCGAGGGCCTCGTCGCCTTCCGGTACCTCGGCGTGAACCCCAACGGATCGCTCGATGACATCGCCGGCCTGACGAACGAGCGCGGCAACGTGGTCGGCCTGATGCCGCACCCCGAGCACGCGGTCGAGCCGGGCTTCGGCCCGGGCACGTCTGCCGCCATGCGCTCCGGCGTCGACGGGCTGGGCTTCTTCACCTCGGCGATCTCGGCCGTGGTCTCCGCCGCCGCCTAGCCGCACCCGCATTACCGCAGGACCGGCCGCTGCGCCGGTGGATCATGCGAAATCTCACCCGCGCCACTATCGTTCTCCATACCCGCGTCCTGATTTCGCGCTTCCCGACCTCCCCATCGAGCCCGTGGATGGGGAGCCCGACGCCTTTCCCCGCGCGCCCGGGCGGAGAGAGGATGTGCCGATCGTGGACGTGCCCGAAGGTGGCGATGCGCTTCGCGCGGCGTCGGCGCAGACCCTCCTGCGCCTCGAGCCCGGACACGGTCAGCCGATCGCCCGCCACCTGACCCTTCTCGCCGAGGTCGATCCGGGGCCTGCGCCGCCCGTCTGGACCGACGCGCGCGCCGGCGTCCTCGCCAGCATCCTTGCCGCCCGCGCGCGGCGCGACGCCCTCGCGGACGGCCTGGCCCTACCGCAACGCTACTTCGAGGACGGACGCCTGACACGGCCGGCTTCGATGTCGACCAGCGCGCGCTCGCGTCTGTACGCGAGCGTGAGCGAGTACTGCTCCGCCGCCGGGTGGCCGCAGATCGCGGCACGGTATGCGGCCGAATCGCTGCTGTTCGCCGAGACGGATGCGCAGCGGTACCGGGCCCACAGCGTGCACGCGCTCGCTCTCGCCCTCAACGCGGAGTACATCGCCGCCGCGGAGGCAATCGAGCAGGCCCACGCCCTGTTCGCGGCGCACGACTGGCACGACGACGACCTCTCGCACTGTCTGTGCCTCGGAGAGGCGATGCTCGCTCTCACCCGCGCCGACGTCGGACGTCTCCGCGAACTGGCCGACGCGCTGCAGAGGACGCCGTCCGACCAGCCCTACTGGAACTTCGGTGCGGCGGTCATGCGCGTCGCCGCGCACTTCTTCGATCGGGACCTCGCGGCGGGCCTCGCCGAGAGTCGCCGACTGCTCCACGCCTCCGATCGCGCCAGGAGTCCACGGTTGCAGCGCGACCTCCTGCTCGGGATGCACGCCGACATGCTCGCCCTGCACGGCGAGTTCGACGAAGCGCTGGCCGTGCTCTCGACGGGGGTCACCCAGCCCGGGCACGCCGTGTGCTTCCCGATGCAGCGGGCGGCGACGCTCCTGCTCACGGGAAGGGAGCGCGAGGTCATCGAATCGACGAACGCCTGCGTCGCGATGCACGACGAGCACTGCCTGCGCACCCTCACTCCTCTCCTCACCCGCCGCGCCGTCGCCTTCCTTCGCCTGGGCCACCTTCGTCGCGCTACGCAGAGCATGGAGTCGGCCATCGTGCTCATCGCACGGACGGGCGGATCGCTTATGCCGTTCCTGATGATCCCGAGCGCCGACGCGGCGCGACTGCTCGACCTCGTCGCCGAAGAGCGCGACGACCTCGCCGAGACCATCACCGCGATGCGCGCCGCCCTCCCGGCGCTGGCTGCACGCCAGTCGATGTCTCCCGCCCTGTCGCCGCTCAGCCCGGCGGAGCGGGAGCTCGCGGCCCTCCTGCGGACGGATCAGACCACCGCGGAAATCGCTCGCGCGCGCGGGGTGTCGGTGAACACCGTCAAGTCTCAGATGCGATCGATCTACAGCAAGCTCGGGGTGTCGAGCCGCGAGGAGGCGGTGGACATCCTCGACGTCCACTCGGACTGAGGCCACCCGTCGCATCGACCCGCGTCGATCGATCACGCTCACCCCAGATCCCGCCGTGACAGTGCCGTGAAGTGCGCCCGTGCCCGACACTGAGGCGTATCCTCGCAAATGGACCGCTCACGGGGGCAGCGGTTCCGACGATCGCCCGCGGACCCGAAACCGCGCCCGACCGCCGCCCACAGAGGCGCTTTTCCGTATAGCCGTCGCGCACGCTGTGTCCACGCGCCCGTGTTCGCCTCTGGAGGGCCTCATGAGCGACCCCGAAAGCTCGACCGATCCCGGCACCGCGTTGCGGGCGGCCGCCGCGCACACCGTCCTGCGCCTCGAGCCCGGGCACGGCCAACCGCTCGCGCGCCACCTGGCGCTGCTCGCCGAGGCGGAGCCCGGACCCCCTCCGCTGCTGTGGACCGACGCCCGGGCAATGATGCTCTCGGCCGTGCTCGTCGCCCGCGCGCGCCACGACGCCCTCGGCGAGGGGCTCGACCTCGTCTCACGCTACTTCGACACCGGCCGACTCACGCGGCCCGCAGCCCTCTCGGGACCGGTCAGGTCAGGGCTCTTCGCGAGCGTGGCGGAGTACTGCGCCGCCGCGGGGTGGCCGCAGCTCGGCGGGCATTACGCGGCTGAGGCGTTGTTGTTCGCGGAGACGCCGGGGCAGAGATATCGCGCGCTCAGTGCACAGGCTTTGTGCTTGGGGTTGAATGCCGAATACCCCGCGGCCAGACGAGCCATCCACGAAGCGTGGGCGATCTTCGGCGCAGAGAGGTGGGGTGCCGCCGACGTCTCGCACTGCCTCTTGCTCGGCGAAGTACTCGTCGCGGTCAGCCGTGCCGACGTCGAGCGGATGAGAGAGATAGCCGACGAACTCGAGCGCGCGCAGCCCGATAACCCGTATTGGGCGTTCAGCGCCGGAATGGTCCGCGTCAGCACCACGCTCATCGATCGAGGTGCCACCGCGGGCCTGTCGCAATGCCGCGAGCTGCTGCACGGTTCCGGTCGATCGCGCAGCTTTCGCATCACACGCGAGATCCTCCTCGGGGTTTACGCGGACATGCTCGCTTCCCTCGGTGAGTTCGAAGAGGCCCTCGCCGTGATCTCGCACGCCGTGACCCACCCGGGACACGCGGTCTGCTTCCCGATGCAACGAGCGGGCGTCCTGCTGCAAATGGGACGCGAGCGCGAACTCATCGACATCACCAACGCCTGCGTGGCCCTGCACGACGAACACTGCCTACGCACGCTCACCCCGCTGCTCACTCGGCGGGCGGTCGCCTTCCTGCGTCTGGGGAACGAGAAGCGCGCGGTGCAGAGCATGGAGGCAGCCGTATTGCTGATCCAGCGAACGGGTGGGTCGCTCACGCCGTTCCTCATGATCCCGCTCTCCGACACCGACCGCCTCCTCGACCTGGTGGCCTCCCATACACCCGACCTGGCTCCCGCCGTCACCGCGACGCGACAGATGCTGCCGCGCGTCGCCGCCTCCTCTCCCTCGGTCGACGCCCTCTCCGCTCTCACGGCCACGGAGCGCGAACTCGCGCACCTCCTCACCTCGAGCCTGAGCCTGGCCGAGATCGCGCGCGTCCGAAGCGTGTCGACGAATACCGTGAAGTCTCAGGTCCGCTCGATCTACGGCAAGCTGGGGGTGTCCAGCCGCGAAGAGGCCGTCGGGATCCTGCGGGGTTCCCCGACGTGAGCCGCCGCTCGACACGAACGAGGAGCCCATGGCAACGACCGATCAGGATGCCGTCATCGACCGGATCCTGGCTCTGTGGAGCGGCGACCTCGAGACGCTTCCGTCCGAGCCGCGGCTCGCGGAGCTGACCGGCGCGAGCCGCGCGTCCGTTCGCGAGGCGCTCGTCCGGCTCGAGGAGCGCGGATACGTGCACCGCACGCAGGGCACCCGCACCACGCCGAATCGTCGACTCCCGCACGTGGGTCGTCGGATCGACGAGCAGTTCGACCATTCGCTCTCGATCCGCTCGGCCGGGTACGAGCCGCGGCTCGAGGTCGTGGCATCCGAGGTCCGGGTTCTTCTGCCCGGCGACCCGCACCGCTACGACGACCTGCCCGACGGCACGCGCGTCTTCCGAACGGTGAAGGTCTGGAGCGTCGACGGAACGTCCTACGCCCTCGCGGAAGACCTCGTGCCTCTTGCTCGCGACATCGACCTCGACCCGCACCGACCCGTGTTCGAGCTGGCCGAGGAGGCCAATGGCATCCATGTCGCGTGGGAGACGCTCTGGGTCGACGCGGTCGCGCTCGATGCCGCGCGCGCGGAGCTGCTGTCGACCGAGCCCGGCGTGCCGGTGGTCGAGATGACGTACTGCGGCTACGGCACGGGCGACACGGTCGGGTACTGGTCGCGCGAAGTGCAGGTCGCGGCGCCGGCGGGACTGCGCAACGCCTTGATCCGTCGAGTACGGCACGATCGGGGCGTTTCGGGGTCGTAACGAGGTCGTAAACGTGTCAGACAAGATGGGACAAAACTTGTCTGACAGGTATAGCTTCGTGGCATGCCCGAGACCCTCACCCCCCACGCACTCGCCGCCGAGACCGTCACCGCCGAGAACTTCGCCCCGTTCGGCGTCATCCTCACGCCGATGGCCGACGGCACGCCCTTCACGTCCGAGGAGGCCGTGCTCGACGTCTCGGGTGGCATCCCGCGCTTCTACCTGATGTCACTCGACGACAAGAAGCCCGAGTTCGTGCGCGTCACGCGTCACCTCGAGACGACCCAGACGCTCATGGCGGTCGGCGACGTCGAGTGGACGATCGCCGTCGCACCCAAGGGCATCGACGAGCCGACGCTCGACGACCTGCGCGCGTTCCGCATCCCGCCGCGCACCGCGATCACGATGCTCAAGGGCACGTGGCACGCGGGCCCGTTCTTCGACGAGCCCAGCATGGACTTCGTCAACCTCGAACTCGACGACACCAACGTCACCGACCACCACAACTTCCGACTCGACGACGCGTACGGCGTGCGGGTCGTCGTCGAGTGAACACGCTCGAACCGCGCCCCGACGCAGCCGCCCGCCTGGCCGCCCTCGAGCGCGAAGCGGCGCACCAGGAGCGACTGAGCGCCGGCGACGAGCGGGCGTGGGTCGGCGAGAGCGACGGCGAGCACCCGGTCGTCATCGTCGGCGCCGGCCAAGCCGGGCTCGTGCTCGCGCGCGGACTCCGGCGGCGCGGGATCGACGACGTCGTCGTGATCGACGCCGCCCCGGTCGACGCCACCGGTCCGTGGACGACCTACGCGCGCATGCACACGCTGCGCACCCCCAAGGACATCGCCTGGCCGACCTGGGATGTTCCCGCGGTGAGCCCTCGCGCCTGGTTCGAAGCCGTCTACGGCGAAGACGCGTGGGACGCCATCACGTTCTTCCCCACGGTCGCGTGGCAGGGCTTCTTGCAGTGGTACCGAGTCGTTTCGGGCATCGAGGTAGTCGGGTCCACCCGCGTCGGCGCGATCCGCCCGACCGAGCCCGACGGTCCGCTGCGCATGCACCTCGACGGACCCGACGGCTCCTGGGTGCTGCTGGCCCGCCACGTCGTGCTCGCGACCGGCATCGAGGGGGCGGGCGGACGTCATGTCCCGGCGCTCCTCGGTGGCATCCCGTCCGAGCGCGTGCACCACACGCACGACGACATCGACTTCGCGGCTCTCGCCGGCCTACGGATCGGCATCCTGGGCGCGGGCACGGGCGCGTTCGACAACGCCGCGACCGCCCTCGAGCACGGCGCGGCCTCCGTCGACGTGCACATGCGACGCCCCGCCATGCCGCAGGTCAGCCCGTACCGCTGGATGGAGTTCGCCGGCCTCATCGAGAACTACGGTTCGTTCACCGACGAGCAGAAGTGGGCGTTCAACGTCCACCTCTCGGCCGTCGACCAGCCCGCGACGCAGAACGCGATCTGGCGCGCGCACGCCTTCGACGGCTTCCGATTCCTCACCGCTTCGCCGTGGCAGAGCGTCGAGTGGGACGGCAGCGACATCGTCGTGACGACGCCGCATGGCATCCATCGTTATGACGTCGTCTTCGCCGCGACGGGGATCGTGGCCGACCTGGCTCGACGCCCGGAGCTCTCAGCGGTGGCCGCGGATGCCACCCTCTGGAGCGATCGCCTCAGCCCCGAGGCCGCGGCGCAGAACCCGGGGCTCGCCGCGTTCCCCTACCTCGACGACGACTTCGGCCTCGTGGACCGCCGCGGAGGGGAAGCGCTGTCGCGGATCCACCTGTTCAACCACGGCGCGCGGATCAGCCAGGGGATGCTGAGCCATCAGATCCCGGGTCTCGTGGGCGGGGCGACGAAGCTCGCCGCCGCGCTCTCGCGGCGTCTGTTCGCGCAGCGCTCCGACGAACTGCTGGCCGAGTACCTCGCCTACGACGTGCCCGTGGGCGTTCACGTCGGCCGACGCGCGCAACCCGCCTCCACGGGCGAGACGCCGGCGGTAGCGTTCTCGGGATGACGACCGCGACCCCCCTCACCGTGTCCGTGCCCACCGCCCAGCTCCGCGATGACCTCGGCGAGCTCCCCGACGGCGTCGAGGTGGTGATCTGGGACATGAAGGATGCCGCCCCGCGCGAGCGTTTCGACATGGTGGTGCCGCCGTACATGTCGATGGACGGGGTCGTCGAGGCCCTGTCGAGCGTCGAGGTCGGGCTCGTCCAGAGCCAGTCGATCGGCTACGACAACGTCGAAGGACGCCTGCCCGAGGGGCTCGTGTTCGCGAACGCGTCGTCGGTGCACGAGACCGCGACGGCAGAGCTCGCCGTCGCGCTCGCCCTGGCCGCGCAGCGTCGCCTTCCCGAGTTCGTGCGCGCGCAGGACCGCGGCGAGTGGATCGGCGGAGGCGCACCGGGTCTCGCCGACCGTCGTGTGACGCTCCTCGGTTTCGGGGGCGTCGGTCGCGCGATCGCCGCACGTCTGAAGCCGTTCGAGCTCGAGCTGCGCGCGGTCGCCTCGCACGGGCGCCTGCAGGACGAGGTCGAGGTCTTCCCCCTCGGTGAGTTGGCCGAGGTGCTTGCCGACACCGACATCCTCATCGCGTCGCTCCCCGGCGGCGACGCGACCCGGCACATCATCGACGACGCGGCGCTATCGGCACTCCCCGACGGCGCGCTCGTGGTCAACGTCGGACGCGGCCCGCTCGTCGACACCGACGCTCTCGTCGACCACGTGCGACGCGGCCGGATCCGGGCGGCGCTCGACGTGACCGACCCCGAGCCGCTGCCCGCGGGGCACCCGCTGTGGAGCCTCGAGGGCGCCCTCGTCGTCCCGCACGTGGGAGGAGCGACGGATGCCATGCGCCCCCGCATCGCTCGCCTCGTGCGTCGGCAGATCGACCGCCTCCGCGCCGGCGAGGAGCCGCTGAACGTGGTCCTCGGCGGCTGACGCCCCGCCCCGCGGCGCCGGCGCGCGCCGCCCCCGCACGTCCA